>NZ_JBALOZ010000020.1:0-8919 GCF_036965125.1 Bacillus sp. JJ1503 | reverse complement strand
TCATTATCCTTCCGATATTATTGGAAGTGCCCTCTTAGGTACTTTAATGAGTATCCTTATTGATAAAACTGCTCGTTGTGTAAATTTCTTTGCTCGTCCATAGTTTATTTCGATTTTGAATATGAAAATGCCCACAGTAAAGCGGGCATTTTCATTGAATAGGAATACTATTTGTTTGTTAAATTATCAGGTGCTAATTCTTTTGCAAACTCTGCTAAAGCAGCTTTAGGAATTTGCCCCTTAAAAGGGGTTTGCATCGTATTCATAACATTTTGAAGTGGGTTTTTCATATTTTTATTGCGATTTCTATTTAATCCGTATGCTGCAGCACTTGCTCCTAGACCCAGTAATGTTGCCCAAATTATTCCGCGGTTACTTCGTTTTCTGCCAAATGCATTTTGTAATATCCTTGTATTTAAAAGCGCTATCATCCATTTATTCAAATCCAAGCACTTCCTCTATAAAAAATTGAAAAGCAATTTGCGGCTTTCCACTTTTAATATGTTCTATAAGAGGAATGTCGATGCTGGTAATAGTATGAAAAATTTATAGAAGGATTTTCAAACTATTTAGATGTTAGCACAATTTACTTGCCTATAGCTTCAGCAACATCATAAAGAGAAAGGTCAATTTCTAATGGTTGGCCAAGGGCAAGCTTTGCTAGTTCAGCACCCAAATAAGGTCCTACAGTTAAACCTGATGCGCCAAGGCCATTAGCAATTAATATTCCCTTATAATTCGGCAATGCCCCTATCACTGGAAGAAATCCAGGTGTGAACGGCCGAAAGCCAACCCTAATTTCAAGAACCTCACTATCGCTTAAACCTGGGGCAACGGCAATTGCTTTGCTAAATATTTCATTTTGTCCGCCTGCTGTTACCCGGAGGTCAAAGCCTTTGTCATCCTCATGTGTGGCTCCAATCACCACTCTGCCTCCATCAAATGCTAAGATGTATTGGTTATTCGGCGGCATGATGACGGGCCATTCACTCGTATCTGATTTTGCCAAATGGAGATGAATGATTTGCGCTTTTTGGGGAGAAACTAAAAAGTTTACACCAAGAGGCTGCATTAATTCTTTAGCCCACGCACCTGCCGTTACGATAACGTGATCTGCGAGAAATGTTTCCCCATTCACCGTTACTCCAGTCACTACTTTTTCATTAAATTGTATGACTGCATTTCCATGCATATACAAAGCTCCGTGCTTTTTAGCAGCATTTATTAAGGATTGGCAGAGCGCTCTGCCATTTACCCTTGCTGCACCGCTTATATATAATGAAGAATACTCCCCTGCCAAAGGAGGAAATCGCTTATTTGTTTCATCAGGAGATAATTTTGTAATTTCTCCTATTTCAGGTGCGCTCTCAAGACGTTTGAACGCTCTTTCCTCCATTTTTTCTAGTTTATCATCGTCTGTATGGATGCTAATGGCTCCTACCTTTTTATAGCCAGTTTCGGTTTCCCCATCTGCTTCCAATTGTTTTATTAGAGAAGGATAATATTTTGCCCCGTTCTTTGCCAGCTTGTACCATGCTTGATTTCGTCTTTGTGAAAGCCATGGGCAAACAATTCCTGCTGCAGCATCGGTGGCTTGTCCGCGGTCTTGGCGATCAACCAATATGACTTCTGCACCTGCTTTTGCGAGATGATAGGCAGTTGATGAACCTAAAATGCCTGCCCCTATGACAATATATGATTTCATTGAATATGCACCTTTTTCGTTAAAAATATTTCCCTCGTTCACGAATCCATTATTTATTATACCTTTATTTTCTAAGCGACAGAACCTTAATGGACATGGGAATAAGTTTCTCTCCTTTTTCCTCCTGAAAAAATCCATAATGCGTATACTAAACCACTTAATTGGAAAAATATACTTAAGAATTTATGGGAGGCTCATTTATCTTGGTTAAGCTGAAAAATAAGAAAAAATTATTTGACTTTATAAAAGAGAAATTACCGGAGCCTTCCATTGACCAATCTGAAAAATTAAGTCCTGACCTTTCAGCGAATGAAGGTGCCTTAAAAGAGATTTTCCAAAATTGTTCAGATTTTGTCCTTCGACCTATTTATGTGTTCAATGAAATAAAAATATTACTTGTTTACATTGATGGTTTAATTGATACCAAAAGTCTGGAAGAGGTTTTTCTAAAGCCTTTAATGTTTGAAGGCCCACCGAAAGGTTCGGATGAGGTTCAAACATTTGGAAAGGTGATCGAACAACAGTTATTTTCAAGTGCCCAGGTAAAAAATGTATCCACTCTAAAGGATCTTGTTGACGAGGTTTTAAAGGCGAATGTTGGCGTTATTGTGGATGGAGAAACAAAAGGATTAATTGCTGATTTGAAAGGCTTTGAAAAAAGAGGAATCGAAGAACCGCAGACAGAGGTAGTTATTCGTGGCCCAAGGGATGGATTTACAGAAACAATAAGGACAAACACCTCCCTTATCCGCAGGAGAATTAGAAGTCCAAAGCTTAAATTCGAGCCGTTTACTTTGGGAGAATATTCTAAGACTGATATCGCGATTGCTTATATTGAGGGGATTGCCCCAGACTCTTTAATTGAAGAAGCACGGAAAAGGATAGAGCGAATTCAAATTGATGGAATATTAGATTCTGAGTTTATTGAAGAATTTATTGAAGACTTCCCTTTTTCTCCATTCCCGCAAATCCAAAATACGGAGAGACCAGATGTCGTAACTGCAAATCTGTTAGAAGGACGAGTGGCCATTTTTGTTGATAACACCCCATTTGTACTCATCGTTCCAATGACATTTTGGGCAGGCATGCAGGCAACTGAAGACTATTACGAACGCTTTATTTATACAACCTTTATTCGAATTATTCGCTTTATTTTATTAAATATTTCTCAATTCCTACCTTCCATCTATGTAGCCCTGACAACCTATCATCCTGGATTAATACCGACTACTTTGCTCATAAGTGTTGCAGCTGCAAGAGAAGGAGTGCCATTCCCTGCCATTATTGAAGCCTTAATTATGGAATTGGTTTTTGAAGGACTTCGTGAAGCGGGTATTCGGCTTCCAAAGCCAGTCGGTTCAGCGGTCAGTATTGTTGGGGCGCTCGTCATCGGTCAGGCAGCCGTACAGGCAGGTATTGTTTCCTCCCCGATGGTAATCGTTGTAGCAACGACAGGAATTGCCTCTTTTGCCATTCCTCGCTACAATTTCGGAACTGCTTTTCGGATGATCCGGTTTGCCTTATTAATTTTGTCAGGAATTTTCGGTTTATATGGGGTTGTATTGGGATTAATTGCGATTACAATTCATCTCGTAACTCTCCGTTCCTTCGGTGTTCCTTATTTTAGTCCTTTTGCTCCACAGATTTTTTCAGGCTTGAAGGATGTAATTATCAGGGTGCCTAAATGGGCTTATAATTATCGACCGCCATTTACGAGCGGTGTGAATAAAATGCGAATTCCATTTGGACAAAGACCAAATCCTGGTCAAGGCAGGGAAGAAAAATGATCAAAAAATGCATAATCATAATTCATTTTTGCATGTTCTTAGTTCTCACCACCGGCTGCTGGGATCGCAAGGAATTAAACGAAAGGGCTATATGGCTCGCAACAGGATGGGATCTCGGAAAGAAAAAAAACATTCAGCTTAGCGGCCAAATCGTCATCCCTTCCAATATGCAATCTCAAAGTGGCAGCAGTGCGGGCGGAAATGAGTCTTTTACAATATCGGCAGAAGGAAAAAATGTTAACGATGCTACACAAGTTATGCAGGAAAAGCTATCAAGACAAGCCTTCGTAGGTCATAGAAGTGTTATATTTTTTGGGGAGGAATTTGCCAAGTTAGGAGTCAAGCATCAACTGGATGCACTTACCCGTGGATCTGATGTAAGTTTACGGACGGATATATTTGTCGTCAAAGAGGCCACAGCACTAGAAGCACTCAATATTTCTGATCCACTAGAAAAGCCTCCTGCTGTTGCTGCCATTAAAGGGCATGAGGAATACGGAGGAAGAGGTGACATTGCTTTAGTAAACTTTTTAATTGCAGCTATCAGCGATGGTATTCGACCATCTCTTCCAGTTATAGAGCTCACAAAAGTTCAAACGGGAAAATCTTCAGGTGGAGAAAGTTCTTCAAATGATGTTTTGAAAATAGGAGGTTTAGCTGTTTTTAATAAAGACATAAAATTAGTTGGCTATTTAAATAATGTGGAAAACAGGGCCTTTCTTTGGATTAAAGGAGTGTTAAGAAAAATAACTATTACCAATCCATATGAAGATGGGAATGCAAGTCTAATCTTAACTAAAATAAATAGTGAAATTGTAACAAAATTGGGAAGAGACAATAAAATAAAAATTACTGTGAAATTGACCGGGGAAGGAGCCATTCTCGAAAACAATACACATTTAGATCTAAATGAACCGAAAAATGTTCATAAGATGAGAAAGGTATTTGAAAAGACAGAAGAAAAAAGAGCACTTAAAACGATAAAGAAAGTCCAACATAAATACGGTCAGGATATTTTTGGATTTGGTGAAGAAATTCATAAAAAATATCCTCGTCAATGGAAGGAGTTAAGCAAGGATTGGGATAGGCATTTTTCAGAAGCTGAAATTATAGTAACAACAAATTTTGAAATCAAGCGGATTGGCATGACTGGCCCATCTATCTTGCTAAAAGAAAGTGAGATTCATAAATGAAAATTACTGGTTTGCAAATTTTTTGGATAATATTCACCTTTCAAACAGGCAATATGCTTCTACTGGCAGTGAATCCAACGATCATTGATGCAAAACAAGATGCATGGATTTCCGCGATTATCAGCATAATATTAGGCATCGTGATTGTTTTGATAGCTACAAGGGTAGCACTGTTTTATCCAAAACAAACCTTGATTGAATTCTGTAAACAAATTTTGGGCAAATGGATTGGGACAACTATTGTCTTATGTTATTTTATTCAATGGTATTCGGTTATTGGTAATATTCTAGGGGAGTTTGCACAGTTTACCATTACCATCCTATTACCTAGTACCCCATCGTGGTCGCTTATTGTAACGATGCTGATTGTCATTATTTACGTCACCAATATTGGAGGAATTGAAGGAATCGCACGCTGCAGTGAAGTATTTGGGCCTCTCGTTCTTCTCATGGTAACTGGACTAGTTTTTTTTACGATACCCAATTTTGATATTCAGAAAATATTACCCATTTATTCTGACACCGGATTTATCCAAATCATAAAAGGGTCCTTATCCCCACTTTCATTTCTTGGCGAGTCTGTTATTATGATGATGCTTGTTGCTTTTATGGATGAACCAAAGAAAGGTCCATCCAGGGCAGTATGGGGGATCATCATCTCTGGTTTCTTCGTGAGCACGGCGACAATCAGTGTATTGATGGTATTCGGCCCTCACATCTCGCAAAAACTATTGTTCCCAGCTATAGATATGGTCCGCTTTATTTCCATTATGAAATTTATTCAAAATTTGGAGATTGTTGCGGTTCTAATTTGGATTCTAAGTGTTTTTATTAAGCTATCTGTATACTTTTTTGCGGCAAGCTATGGAACAGCGCAATTACTAAAAATAAAGGATTGGAAAAAGGCCATTTGGTTTGTCGCAATCGTGACATTTGTTTTAGCGATTTTTCAGCCAACCATTACGTTATTTGGGGCCGAATATGTAAAAAAATATTGGGTGAAGTATGCATTACCGATAAATATGGTTGGAATCCCTATATTGCTGTTAATCGTTGGAGGAATCCGAAAACGTTTTGCTCCTGCCAATAAGGCATCTTAATTTTTTTCTGAAAAGCGCTGATGATCTTGCAAATCAGCGCTTTCTTGAACTCTTTGATAAAAATGCCTATGTTCATTGTATGTCATTTAATATTTGAAAAAGCTCCTCCAAATGACGGATTTCATAGGTAGGAATAACCTCATTTCGTTCTTTATCCTCCCTATTTATCCAAACAGACTGTATGCCAGCACGATTGGCGCCAAGAATATCTGTCATCAGATTATCCCCTACCATTATGACTTCATCTTTTTGCAGCGACATTAGAGATAGAGCATGTTCAAAAATAGAAGGATCTGGCTTCCCTCTTCCAAACCTCCCTGAAATGACAATTTGGTCAAAATAAGGGGCTATTTCAGGTGTAATCGTTAATTTCGTGTTTTGTAAATCAGGGGAACCGTTTGTAAGTAATAGGAGTTTGTAGTTTCCTTTTAACTGGTCTAAAACTTGAAAGGTCTCTTCATAGACAAACGGAGATTTACGTCGCGCCTGTGGGAAAAGTTCCGCCAATTCAAACCCAAAGTCTGGATCATCGACACCCATCCTTTTTAACCCTCTTGTCCATGCATCTTTCCGATAACCAGGAACAATCTCTTTCATTTTTCTAAAATCTTCATGACCATCTAAAAAGTTCCCCCATAGTCCTTCAAAAGGATTGATTCCGATCATTTGAGTAAAGTCATAAGTTTCATAGGAAGAGTAAAGATTTCTTGCTTCCTCTCGAACAGCAGCTTCAAACTGGTTATGGTCCAATCCATAACGATCCCCTGCCATTTTACAAGTTGCTGCAAAGGCTTCCTTCACGCTTTTTTGATCCCAAAGTAGTGTATCATCTAAATCGAAAAAAACTGCTTTTATCATTTTGAGCCTCTCTTTAAGTATTATTTTATATACTAGTTTATCATGACATATTATAGAAAAGTATTATTCTTTTTAATATTCATAAATTAAAAACACCATTCAGCCATTCCGAACGGTGTTCATTGTAATAAATTATGATAAAATTCTTTTTTCCCCTTCTATTGCTTTGATAGGATCAATATTTTGGGTGAATTCTAATGTGCCAATATAATTTTCGTTCTCGTCCCTTACGGCGAAATAACGAATGTACACATATTTATCCCGGAATTTAATCCAAAAATCTTCAGTATCCTTCCGTCCTGATTTAAAGTCAGCTAATAATTCTTCAACAAGATGCACGCTTCTTGGCGGATGACAGTTTTGAACGGTACGCCCGATTACAGCCTTAGTTCTCGCAAAAATTCTCTCTTTTCCATGTGAGAAATAGCGGACAACATCGTCTTGGTCGATAAAGGTAATGTCGACAGGTAAATGATTTAATAGCAGCTCCAGTTGCTTTAAAGATAAAATCCCTGTTTCCATTTTTATATAGCCCTCTGAGATAGCGTTCTCCCCTAATTGCTTCCTTTCTGGCTTCCATTCTTCTACAGGGCTAGTAAGGCAAAAACCAATTTCATCGCTTTCATGTGCGATCTTTACCCATTCATCCTCAGTTAGATTTTTCAAAGCCATCGGGAAAAGGATGTGCTCTTCTCTATAGATCATGTTGATTACTTCTTCCATAATAAAATGAACGAGATTCACGATTTCCTGTTTATTGCCATCATAATTGGACAGCTTATGTTTTGACTCTTTAATGCCATCTCTAATAAAGTCGTCAATTCTCCACATATTGTTTGTTGGACCGTATATCCCGTACTTCTCAAGATACGGAAATAGCAGATTTTCTTTCCGGCTGTAATGCTTATCAATATCTAATAAAAGATTGCAATCCTCCAAAAGCTTGTAAACATTTTCAGATGAATCTTCATCGATAAACTGTTGTAAGTGTAATTGAACCTTTGATTTAATTAACTTTTCAAGCTCGTGATTTTCTTGGACGAATGTATGAATTGGATGTCCAGGCTCATTTTCCGGCCTTATAGTACTTTCTGATTCCACAATAGACCCCTTGAATATATCCGTATGGGCTGCATACAAACGCTGCAAATCATCCATCGGAATTCCGCCTTCTTCCATTAAATCATGCTGGAGCTGAGAAATTTCCTCAATAGTGACTTTTCCGATAAATGCATTAAAATGAGCTTTTACTTCATCTACATTTCTTCCTTTATGTAGATCTATAAAAATTTGTTTTAAAACGGTTTGACGTTCTGTATTCTTAATCGTATGTTCTCGATTATTGATGATTTCGCTCATAACGGTTCTCCTTTACAATGGACTTTATTTAATTGATTATTGTTCTCATAAATAAAGTACCATTTATTTGAGTAAAGGATTGTGATGACCATCATACTCTTTAAAATTGAGTTAAGATTAGTTTCATGATAATCTAACCGTAATCTATTACATAAGCATACACAAATCTAAGAAAGGGTGAGTACTTATGGAAAATAGTTCAACTGTCAATTCCATAACCTATCTTCCTCCAAAAGGGACATATGAAACCTTTGTTGATGAAAACCATTACTCGGAGAAAGTTAGAGAATGGGGTCTATCAACAACGAAAGAGGTCAAAAAACAATTCCTATATAAGGAAAAAAACCTTCAGTATACTGTAACAGTAAAGGGCTATGAGGCTTATGAGAAAAACAACGAATTAAATACAATCATTATTGAATTTCAAGACGGGAGCTTATGCTGCATTCATCCTGCCTACCTAAAGGAAATGCAGGCTTCAAGCTTCGGAAAAGGTACCTTTACTGATGCAACTGCACAAGGCGCACCTTCCATTAGTCAAGAGGGACAAATGGAAGATAAACAGCCTGTGGAAAATAAAAGCATAGAAGAAATAAAAGAGCCAAAAAAGAAAAATGAGAAGAAAGAAAAGCCAGTTAAACTCGAGCTTCCCGAAGAGAAGGTTCATTTTACGGCAGCAGTAAAACAATTCGCTTTAAGCTGGAATAATTTTAATGAGGAAAATGATGAAGTTATTATCTTGGAGAATGTTGTCATCCTGCAAGAAAATCCAATTGATGTGGGACTATCTTGGTGCTCTCACTCAAAGACTTTGAAGAAATATGAACTGGCACCTGGTGATATCCTTGAATTCGATGGGAAAATCGTTAAGAAGAAATTACCTAAAGGCAAAGATGTGGAAGAAGAATTTATTGTTG
>NZ_JBALOZ010000019.1:0-5787 GCF_036965125.1 Bacillus sp. JJ1503 | reverse complement strand
CTGTCTTGGATTATAATATTTCTATTACTACGATTAACTGAAGTTGTTTTTATAATTTATTCTCTTACTCTTTAAAGTAACCTATCTTTTCATCTATAAGTAAGCTTCTATCTAAATATAAATTCCAAAATTCACAAGACGTTTCTGGAATATGTGAACAGTTATAGCAAGCTGCACCATTCAAATTGTTTACACCTTGTCCTTGTGTTTTTCCAAGCTCTGTACAAACTGGATCAGAACTGCACCATTCTGCGTTATTTTTTGCCTTGTCTAAAACATGGAAAAATTTCTCTTGCAATCCCAATCGTACAAGCCCACCTAAAGTTCCTTGCGAATCACCAGCGGAAATATAGATTAATACACCTACCTGTCCCTCATCTAAGTAAAGTCTTTCTCTAATTGCTGCACGATTATAACCACAAACATTCGCAAGTTCATCAATTAAAAAGTGTGACAATGTATGCAACATAATATTCCTTGGTCTAAGAATTACATCATCCCTATGTTCTAAATGACTTAACCGTTTTTGATACAGTTCGAAATATTTCTGAACATCCAAGGAAGACTCCCATTCTTCAACTTTTTTGAGATTCAATTGTAAAAAAATGCCCTCTCCATATACTTCATTAACAGGTAGCCACTTCTCGTCAGCATTCTCATAGTCCTTATAAAGAGATGGATAGTAACTACTATAATCATTAGTGTTTTTGTAATCTTTCCGATCAAAGCCAAATAAAGCTGTTGTTTCCTTTAATTTTAACACTCTAGATATACGTTCTAAATATGGCTTGTAATAATTCTTGTCGTTTTCTTCATCATTCTCATATACCCATTCAGGTTCAACTTTTAGTTCTTTTGAATTTACTGTTGACGTAAGCTTTTCAAATTCTTTTTGCTTAATAACTAGACCTGGTTTTTCTAACTCCTCCTCCGTGTATTCATATTCCTCCCCAGCTTCTATATACATCAAGGCTTCTTCTATATCCTCGTCAGTTATATCATCCTTTAACTCAAATCTCAGGTTTGTTCTGATAAACTGAGTTTTTTTCTCTAAATCATCTAAAAGTGCCAGATTTGTTCGCAATAAATATTTAGAAGGAGATTTAATTGTTGATACAATCAGATCTACATTTTCTCTATAATCACCTGGAATGGCTAGAGCACTTATTTTTTTAGCCATATAAACACTAATAGAATTTCTCAAAATCGCGACTGGGGCTGACTCACATTCTTCTTTTTCATCTCCACACCAAGGGCGTTCACCTTCGCAGGTGTATTTTTGTGATCCTGTTTTATTTAGTGTATCCCCTAAAACACTCGTTTTCTCTTCACCATCATAGGAGGCGGTAATTCCTTGTAAACCACGGCTACTTGGACAGCTTTCGCATTCAATTCTCCAAGAATCAAGTGTTGTCCCGCCACTCATGCGAATTTTTAAATTTCCCTTGCAGTTAGTATTTTGATCGCCATGAACCCATTTGCGCCATGGGAAATCGGATAAATGACCATGTTCACAGATTACTACAAATGGAACCTGTTTATAATACCTTTTTGTTTTACATTTTGGGCAATCTAAGAATACTGTGGTTTGATCAAGCTCTAACTCTCGTAGTGACTTGCAGGAACTACAATAATGCCATCTTGGAAACCTCATTAAAGGCATGACTAGACCACTGTTTGGAATAACTTCCATTGTATTTTTTGAATTCTTTCTGAATTCAGGAGGACTGTAAAATTTATTTACTTTTAAGATTGATTTTAAGCGCGGCTCATTTACGGAAAATTCTTCAATGTTATTTGCTTTATTTCCTTTAGAATCTCTAAACCAGAGGTCTAGTGCGCCTACAACAGCTGTTTCTCCTTCCGGGCTAATTACTAATGAACCTGGTCCTTCTGTTCCAACCAATTTTGATCGTCTCATTGGTAAGTAACGCATTTAATCATCTTCCTCCCACACAAATTCGTAGTCCTCTTTATCTAGTAAAACAATAGAGCCTCTGCTTTCAGCATCAACACTTCTCAACGAATTAATTACTGGTATACTACCAGCATATTTTTCGCCATCAATTAAATTTCCTGCTTGATACATCAAACCCCGTTCAGTATCAGAAACTCGCCAAGTTTCATAGCGTCCTTGTAATATTCCATCCATGAAGGCTTTAAATGTATTTTTCCAGATATCCAATTGATCAGAATCTATTAATTTTACACGCTCTTTGAAGCGGTGGCGAAAAGCAATGAAACGCTTATCTTTTATAACGCGCATTAATTCTTTACTTGTAGGAAAGCTTGCTATTTGCATATCCATCCGTTGTCGTAAAAATCCAATTAGTACAGCTGTTAAGCCTCGTTCCAAAGACGCTGTTGAGAAAGGCGTTAAACTTGTAGTTTCTACTTGCGCATAGAGTCTTTGGTGATATTCATTAAAATGCTCATAATGTGACTTATCGCGTGAGTTTTGATTAGAATATACTGTTACTATTAATCCTGGTCTTTCGTTAGGTCGTCTCCCTACACGACCACTGACTTGAATATATTGGGCTGTCATTTTAGGCTGACCTATGATGCCCATTATTGATAATCGGTCAATATCGATGCCTACTTCGATAATATTTGATGCTAAACATGACGTAAGAGATTTTGTACGCCTCTTATGATCTTTCATAGTATAAGGAACATTTAAATCATCAATAGTTTTAGAGATCTCATTACTTTGTTTACGAGAAGTTAATTCTAATGGTGCTCCCAAAAATCTCCTGCTGCTAAATCCTTCTCTCTTAACTAATGCATCAATATAAGTTGGAATATCACTATTAAATAAATTTAATCCAGCACCTAAATCTCTTAAACTATTATAGAAAGAAAGCAATGTCCAAAATGGGTCACGATCATCTTCTGAAAAGCTCTCAACTTTTTGTAAAATAGCAGAATACGTCATTACCTGCGCCATCAAAATTCTTACTCTTGATGTAAAAACTCCTATATACTTTCGTCCAGGCATTGGTTTTCCGCTCTCATCAACAGCCACTTTTGAAAAGAATGAATCATCAATATCGATACCTGGACTCGGGAATAATCTCGCACTTGTTCGTCCAAAAAGACATTTAGATTGTTCTTCAAACTCTTTAATAGTTGCTGTTGCTGAAATAATTTTAGGCTTAATTGGTACCTCACCACGATCATCGATGCATAATTCCTCAATTAGCACTTCATATAGACCCGCAAGAGTTCCCAAAGGTCCTGAAATTAAATGCAGTTCGTCTTGAACAATAATTTGTGGTGGAGATACAACACGCTCTCCCATTTCATTTAATCCAAATAATTTTCTAGCATCAGGTCTCCATGTTAATTGAACAAACTTATCAATTGTCCCAATTAAGAAAGTTGGTTGTTTTTCATAAATTGTTTCATCTACGAAATAGACGGGGATTTCATCGTGGAAATCACATTTGTCATCTGGGCACGCTACAATTAAGNNTAGCGTCTTTTCCCTTCACTTCAACCTTCCCTATTTGACATCCACACCAAGGGCATCTTGTTACTACTAAATTCTCAGGACCCTTGGATTTGCTCATTGCATTTACTTGTCTCAAGGCTTCCTTATTGGTATTAGGCGAAGTTTTTGACCCTACCCAAATTCCAATTGAATAAGGTGTTTGACCGAGATCATTTTCATTTTCCCGTCGTACGTATTCCATTGCGCAAATTAGTCTAGAAGCACGATGGAATTGGTCAGCTGTTAACAAACGTAAAGTATAGCGCATTATAATATCTACACCTGCATCAGAAGGATCTAACAAACGTCTGTAAAACATTTGAAATGCAGCAACGCCTAAATATGCCTCAGTTTTTCCGCCGCCAGTAGGAAACCAGATTAAATCAACTGTTTCACGATCTAGTGAATCCTTTTCTACTAAGGATTGAATTGATAATAAGAAGAAGGCTATTTGGAAAGCACGCCAGCTATTATCACATGAACCTAAATCGCTCATTTTTTTTGTTGATTCTGGAAATGTATTTTCAAATACTAGCTCTAATCCTGTATCCAGTTTTTCAAAGTAAGCTTTACGTGGTGTTTTACCATTTATTTGTTGTAATAAAATTGCTTTATTAGCCATTTTAAATGCTTCAAGTACCTTAGGCTTTTTCAATAATTTAAGTCCTTTTTCTATCCTTACTAAGCTTTCCTTACATAATTTCAAATTAGTTTTAGCTGCTTTTTTTAGTTCTTCTTGAAGGCTCTTTAGTTCTTCCTCTTGCTTAGCAATCCAATCTTTATAACCTGCTACTAATGGCTGTAAAATTTGAAATAATTCATTATAATTTTTCACATTCATTAAAGCTTGCATTTGGATTCTCAACTTTATTTCTTTACCATCAATATTTAATGTAACATCTGGAGTCATGCTCTCAGTTTCATACCTTGGTATGAATGTAGATTTAATCTCCGATATAGTTTTAGAATATTGATTCCATGTAACTGAACAGCCATGCCCAAATGCATAATTAGATTTGTTCCTGAATAATAACTCGTTATTCCACTCATCTTCAGTTAAGTCTAAATTACGCTGAAAAATCTTAGGATAATTTAAAAAGCACCCTGGATAAGCTGAAATATTTAAGCAAGATTGAAACACTGTATACTCGTTTACATTATGCCTTGCAGGAGGCTCACTCACATTCAAAACTGTCACTGTCAATAACGTATATTCTTTTTTTGCACGATATTGAATATGTAATCTCAAGCTGATTTTTTCAATTCTATTTTTTGAATTGTCATAAATATAAAGGGGAACCTGCTTTACATTAATACCTTTTTTAGTTTCAAACTCCGATAGCTTTATCTCTTGTTCAGCGAAAACAGACGTACGCAACCACCAATATTCATCGAATTTGTAATGTTTTTGATTGCCATTGTCTTCATCTTTGTGAATAATGTCCGCATAGATTTTATGTTTTTCATATATTCCGCCTTTAAACTTAACTGTAAAAGCTTTCGTATCCCTTGCTAAACAAAATGTCATTCCCATGCTTGAAGGCATCGAATCTTTCTGTTGAATATTAGGTGCGACATCGTCTAGACCAGATTCCTCATCAAATTCCTCTGCATTTAAATCATCTAATTCATCATAAAACCCTTCTTGTTGCTCATCATTTATAACATCAATTACTAGCTCGTTTTCTTCAACCTCTTCATTTTCAAGGTTCATAGGATATAACATTCCTACAGCATACCTTCGAGAAGGGGTATCTCTTTGGATTACTTCCTCCTTTAAAGCTGCCTTATTCCAATAATAATTTGTATTTAACTCATCAAAATTATTAAATGTCGTATTGCCAATAACATTCAAAGGTTTTGTAGCATTTTGAATGTCACTTGGACCTACAATTTCATGTTCAATGGCGTCAATTATAAGTTCTCGGTTAACTAAAGCACTTTTTAACTTTTTATCCACTGTTTTGCACCTCAACCTTTAATAATCTTTAACGTTTCATTTTCGGGAACAAAATATGTTTCATTAGAAATTCTTTTTATTTCTTCAATATTAAAAAAAGCTCCTTCAAACGCTTTGGATTCAAATGAATAATATCCGTTTTCTTCAATAACAGTTTCTAGGTTTTCATCCAACTCTTTCATCAATCTGCGAGAAATATAATGACCAGCTGAAATATGTGCACTTCGGATTTCATTAGCTGCATTTAATATTTCTTTCTTCTCCTGCGTGTCAAACTTAAAAGCTTCTAATAATTCTTTCAAGCATGAAGGTTTTATGGACTGGCTACTCA
>NZ_JBALOZ010000018.1:0-30429 GCF_036965125.1 Bacillus sp. JJ1503 | reverse complement strand
ACCCATTAAGGTTCCCGATATTTTCCCTTCGCCCCCGAACAGGTTAGTCCCGCCTAATACAACAGCAGCTATTGCATCTAATTCAGATCCTGTACCTGCATTTGGTGAACCTGAGGATAAACGAGAAGCAAGAACGATTCCAGCGATTGCGGTAACAGCTCCTCCCAAAACATAAACACCCGTCTTCACCCATTTCACATTAATACCGCATAATCTGGCAGCCTCTTCATTGTCACCAATCGAATAAACATTTCTGCCAAAACGAGTATGTGATAACAAAATATGTCCAAGAATGGCTACAATAATCATGATAATAATCGCTGTTGGAATGGGGCCAAGATACCCACGCCCAATTTCTCGGAATCCTGCATCAGTAATAACAACCGGGGTCCCTGCTGTATATACAAAAGCAATACCGCTTAAAATGGTTGTCATCGCTAAAGTAACAATAAACGGTGGAATATTCTGCCTAGATATAACAGTTCCCATAAAGAGTCCAATTAGCCCGCCTACTAATATAGTAATAAGAATGGCAAGTGGAATCGGTACACCAGAAACAATGAGTCCGCTCACTACTACACCACTTACAGCCAGCTGAGACCCTGCACTTAAATCAATTCCTCCCGTAATAATAATGAAGGTCATTGCTACAGCCATAATACATAATACGGCGGATTGACGCATGACATTAAGCAAATTATCAACTGTCAAAAAGTCAGTTGTAATAATAGACATAATGATGATAAGCAAAGCTAAACCGATAGTCGTACTTCCCTTATCGAAGAGAACATAAAGCTTTTGTTTCCAGCTTGTTTTCTGTGTGTTTTGATCCAAGTTCATGTTTGTTGATGTATTATTAAGCACCTATTCCACCTCCAAAGGCTAATTTTAATATGTTATCTGACGTTATTTGTTCTTTGTTAAGTTCGCCAGCAATTGCCCCTTCTCTCATGACAATTGTGCGATCACTCATGCCAATGATCTCTGATAGCTCAGAAGAAATCATGATAATCCCGACTCCCTGCTTTGCAAGATTACTAATTTGGGCAAAGATTTCTGCCTTTGCACCTACATCAACCCCACGGCATGGTTCGTCTAGTATAAGGATTCTTGGTTCTTGGATCATCCAGCGAGCAATAATCGCCTTCTGCTGATTTCCACCACTTAACGTAGACACTTTCTGTTCTATTGTCCTAGCCTTAATATTTAACTTTTGTTTATAATCTTCTGAAACTGCCTTTTCTGTCTTTTTATTAATAAGGAGGCCCTTTGTAAACTTGCCTAAGTTCGGAAGGGATATATTATCCCTTACAGTTTGCTTTAAAATCAGCCCTGTTTCTTTGCGGTTCTCTGTAACAAACCCTATCCCCATTTTGATGGCATCGCTTGGATTATTAATTTTTGTTAATTGATTGTCGATCAGTATTTCACCCGTATCTATTTTTAACAGGCCGAATAGCGCCTGGGCGATTTCTGTCCTTCCTGAGCCTACCAAACCGGCGACTCCTAGAATTTCACCACTTCGTAATTCAAAGTTAATATCTTTAAGTACTCCTGATTTTGAAAGGTTTTGCACCTTTAATACAGGCTTTCCGATAGGAACTTCCTCTTTATTAAAATAATCATCCATCTTTCGATTAACCATCAATTCAACGAGTTGGTCTACATCCTTGACCTCATTCATTGGCAAGGTTTTAATATGAGTACCATCTCTTAAAACAGTAACAGTATCACAAACTTTGAAAATCTCATCCATTCTATGGGATATATACAAGATGCTTACACCTTTATTTTTGAGTTCGGTTACTAAAGACAGCAGAATTTCTGTTTCTCTTTCAGATAATGATGAAGTAGGTTCATCCATTATCAGTATTTTGGCTTCTTGAGAAATCGCACGAGCAATTTCAATCATCTGTTTTTGTGCAATACTAATTTCTTTTGCCAATTGTTTCGGATTAAGATTAATTTGAAGCGATTTAAAAATTTCCGTTGCCTTATCATTCATGTAATTCCAATTAATAAAACCCATTTTTTTAGTTGGCTGACTGCCGAGAAAGACATTTTCGGCAATCGTTAAGAAATTGGCTACGTTTAATTCTTGGTATATACAATGAATCCCGATTTTCTTTGAAGCTTTAGGATCCATATGGTCAATGATTTCACCTTTATAACGAATTTCCCCACTCGTTTTTGAATAGGCGCCTGTTAGAATCTTCATTAAGGTAGACTTGCCTGCTCCATTCTCTCCAACAAGCGCATGAACACTTCCAGGATAAACAGTCAGAGATACACCTTTAAGTGCTTTCACACCGGAAAATTCCTTAGTAATATTCTCCAGTTCTATGATTGGTGAGTTCACTTACATACTCCCCCCTTGGTTTGGTGAGAAAACAGGGAGAAAATCTCCCTGTTCTACTTTTTGAAATGTTCGTCTACATTTGATTTATCTATTAAAATTACTGGCACACTAATATTTTTATCTAGTTCTTTTCCATTAATAGCCTCAAGAGCAGCTTTAATGGACTCTTCACCAATTTTGAAAGGCTGCTGCTGAATCATAGCTAGAATATAGTCACTGCGAACTCCTTCTGCTGCCTCTTCTGTTACGTCAAAACCAACGATCTTTGTATGCTTGTTGTTCGCTGATTCTAGTGCAGCCAACGCACCTAGCACACTATTTTCTGCAGTAGCGTAAATATAATCAATATCTGGATTAGCTTGAAGAATATTTTCTACAGTTGCCATTGATTTTTGACGATCGTAACCTGGCTGGCTATTTAGAATTTCTACATTTCCCATATCCTTTAATACTTCTTTAAAACCTTCTAATCTTTGTTTTTGAACGAAAGACTGTTCATGTGTAACAACTGCGATCTTTACACCTTTTCCCTTCGCTTCGATCTCTTTCTTTAAATATTCCCCTATTTGTTTACCCGCTTCGAGGTTCTCCGTTCCAATGAAAGTATCTACACTTTCACTTTCTACTACTGCATCTGCGGTAATAATCGGAATTCCCTTTTCCTTCGCCTCTTCAACGACAGGAACAACCCCAGCATTATCTACAGCTAAAACGACTAGAGCGTCTACACCCTTTTGCATATAATCTTCAATAGAAGAAACTTGCTTTGCTAAATCCAGGTTAGGATCATTAACTAACAATTCTACTCCCGCTTCTTCTGCAGCCTTTTTCATTCCATTATCAATATCAATAAAGAATTGGTGGCGAAGCGTAGCTGTTGTAACGCCAATCGTTATTTTTCCATCATCCTTTTTACCAGAGCTTGCTTTTTCCCCTGAGCTACAAGCGGATAAAACTAGTAACATGGACAAACAAATAAGAAACAATGTTTTTTTCATAACTTTTTCCCCTCCAAATAAATTAGTAGTTTTTTAATCTATAGATTCTACACCACACCATGAAATGATGAATTGAACATAAATCTCGATTAGTGATAAAAATTGGGAAATTGGTACAGATTCATTCACACAATGACATTGCTTTGGATCACCACAACCAATAATAATCGTTGGTATGTCAGCAAACCCAGCAAGCAAACGAGCATCGCATCCTGCCGGCATCCCTTCAATCACTGCCTCTTCCTCTAACACTTCCTCTATGACTTTCTTCATTTCGTCAACAAGAGGATGATTAATCGGTGTTTCAAAAGGATAACCCTCCTGATAGACACTCACCTTAGGAGGATGCTTCTCTAACCATTCATCCCCTTTAGCCACTCTTTCTATTGCTTCAATCACTTCTCTGTTCACACGTTCTCTCGTTTGTTCATACGTTTCAGATTGATTAGGCTGATAGTGAAGACATGTTTTTAATGTGCAAGAGCCTGGAACAACAGACCCGGCTATCCCCCCTTTTATTTCTCCTAGATTGATTGTAGGGCCTGGCAATAGCGGGTGCCTCTCTGTCATAAGCCAATGGTGCTCTAGATCCTTTAATCCTTGATAAATCTTGAATGCCTTGTCAATTGCGTTAACGCCTTCCCAAAGCTGACTGGAATGAAGACTGTGGCCCTCTACAACAATCTCATGAAACAGAAAACCCATATGTGCAGGCTGTATATGTAATTGAGTGGGTTCTCCGACTATTGCAGCATCAGCCGTATAACCACGTTCTACACATGCAAGCGTTCCGTTGCCTCCACCTTCCTCATCGACTACTGATTGGATGATTAAGTCACCTTTCAATTGATAGCCCATTTTTTTAATGGTTTGTGCCGCCATAACCATTGCGGCTAAAGATGCTTTCATATCAGTAGATCCAAGTCCATATAGAACATCATCCTGAACCTGTCCTAGAAAGGGGTCATGTGACCATTTTTCTCGGTCTCCATAAGGCATCGTATCAATATGACCATTTAAAATGAGGGATTTACCACCTCCTGCTCCTTTTAGTGTTCCGACAACATTGGGACGATCAGCATTATTATGGCCTAAATTGGCTCCGGGATATTTTTTGATCTTTTCATCTTCCACCAAAAATTCATTTACTTCAAAACCGAGATTCAATAGCTTCCCTTTAATGATTTCCTGCCCGGCCTTCTCATTCCCGCCTAGCAGCCCGTGTCCAATGACCTGGGTATCTGTCTGCACCAATTTTGACAAAAAATCTATATATTCATCTTTATTTTCCCGAACGACTTCCTCCACTGTCATGTCCATCACCAACTTACTGTTTTTATTTTTTGATATGTTCTAAAACCCGGACCCATAGTGGCTGATAGTGCTCCCACTCCATGAATTCCTTTGGTCCCCAATGCGGTGCACAATCACTGGCAAAGCATGCTGTTTTCCCATTGCCATATTCACCCACTACAAGAAGGGGATCCTCTTGAATGTTAACGAGAACCTCTGCTCCATCCTTCGCTTTAAACTGGTTGTATCCTAGGAAGTTTGGCCAATTTTCCATACCCTTTGTAATCGCATGTTCTTTAATCGTTTCAGCCCGTACTCCTTGCGGCATTTCTACACGGTCATCTCTATCAAGCATTTCAACAGGAAGGACATCTGCAAGAACTGTATTCTTATAGTTTGCCTTGCCTTCAATGCCCATGAACGATAGATAACCTCCGATCATCAACAAGCCTCCGCCAAGAGCAACATATTCCTTCAGCAGCTCTAACGCATTTGGAATAATCTCCATTTGGTAGAATGTAGAGTTTTGCAGCAAGAATGTGTTTGCTCCAATATCACTCAGAACAATCGCATCATATTGCTGAAGCACTTCTAGTTTCTTTGGGAAACGTACCTGAACTTCGTGAGCAGGCATATAATCTACTTCGACATTTGCCTCTCTTAAACAATTAAGTAAGTATGTTGCGCCTTCCTCATATTTAGTTGATTCAAAGGAATCGTACCCCTTCACATGAACCATATGAACCATCCAAGATTCTCCGATAAAAAGTATTTTCATTTGTAACACACTCTCCTTACTTGTTAATTGATTTATAGTTTTATATAGTTGAAATCACTAATGAATAAAGGGAACGAATTATTGAGGATTACTAACCTTTTTCTTGAAAGCTTAATACCTCAGTTAGGCTCGGCATACCTAATAATGCACCTGATTTCCCAATGGCCAATGCTGCTGTTTTATTGGCAAATTCTATTGAATCTAAAATGGTTTTGCCTTGGCCAATTGCATAGGCTAACCCAGCATTAAATGCATCACCAGCCCCGGTTGTATCCTTGACCGGCACGTTATAGCTTGGCATCCTTTGAAAGCCTTGCCCATCACCCTTAAACGCAACCCCTTCTGAACCTAGTGTGGTGATTACATTCCGAACCCCCCTCGATAGCAGCGCCTCCATTTTACTTTCTAAGGCTGCATTCCCCACTACCCAATTACTTGTAAGAATGTCCAGCTCGGTTTCATTTGGTGTAATGATGTCCACACATGCCAAAATGTCTTCCGGAATAGGCTGAGCAGGAGCGGGATTTAAAATAACAGTCTTATTTAAGAGATTTGCTATCTTAACAGTATGACAGACAGTTTCCATAGGAATTTCCATTTGGATCAGAACAATATCTGATTCCATTAAGACATCAATGTTACGATCAATATCCTCCGGCAAACATTTTTCATTTGCACCTTGAATGACAATAATGCTGTTCTCCCCATTAGCTAACAATATAATTGCTGTTCCGGTAGACAAGCCTTCAATTTCCTTAATAGACGAAACCTCTACTCCATTTGAGCTTAGGCATGAAATTAACTCTTTGCCGTACAGATCCTTGCCAACACTCCCAATCATTCGAGCCTCAGCCCCAAGTCTAGAGGCAGCTACCGCCTGATTTGCTCCCTTCCCCCCGGGTAAGTAACTTATTTCTTTTCCCAGGAGCGTCTCCCCTTGTACCGGAATTCTGTCCGTTTGAACAACAAAATCCATATTAATGCTTCCAACTACTGCAATTTTAGATATCATTCTTCTCCTGTACCTTCTTTCTCGTTGAATCTCTAACAATGAGGGAAACCGGTAAATTTATTACCTCGTTCCCTTTTTTAGTATTATTAATTCTAGCAATTAAATTCTCAGCTGCTAGTTTTCCAGCCTCATAGATGGGCTGCGCTACAGTAGTGAGTTCCGGCTGGGTAATTTCTGTTAGGTTTATTCCATCAAAGCCGCAAACAGCAATTTGGTCAGGGACTTTGATATTTAAATTGTGTAATTGTTTTAATACTCCAATTGACATTAGATCATTACCTGAGAAAATGCCGTCAACATCCGGATGTATTTTAAGTAATTCCACTGTTGCCTTCTTTCCCCCATCTATTGTGAAATCCCCGGGTACCAATAAGGTTGGTGTAAACCAAGGCAACTTTTTCACAACCTCCTCATAACCGGCCAGCCGTTCGCGGGCTGTACTATATTCCAAGGGACCGTATATATGGGCGATCTTTTTGCATCCTACATCTAGCAGATGCTGTACTGCTTGCATTGCCCCACCATAGTTATCAACCCGTATAACACAATTGGTTTCAATATCTTGTGCTCTATCCAATACGACCAATGGAATATTGGATTGTTCCAAATCCTTAATTTCCTTTAATCCCAAATTATTTGAAGCAATAATCATGCCATCTACATATTTTTTTCTGAGGATATCGATATAAGATTTCTCCTTAATGCCTGAGTCATCTGAATTACACAATATCAGTGTGAATCCATGCAGCTTCGTAACATCCTCAACCCCTCTAGATAAAACAGGGAAAAAGGGATTTAAAATATCCGGTACAATTAAAGCGATCGTTTTCGTTTTTTTTGCTGTTAATCCCCTTGCAAGCTGGTTCGGTTCATAATCCAATCTTTTCATTACTTCTTGAACCTTCGCTTCAGTTTCCGCACTAACATATCCATTTTTATTTATAACCCTTGAAACTGTTGCCACAGATACACCCGATAATTTCGCAACATCTCTTATTGTGGTAGTCAAGCTAAGTCACCTCTCTTCATGAAACCGGTACCATATAAAGCAAACATCCCTATAAAATATATGTAACCGTTTACCTATTAAGTAAAAAAAATAATTTATATATTAATTTGATTGTCTATATATGTTTTCCTCAAACATGTAACCGATTACCTAAAGAATAAATAATATTAACATTAATGTCAATATTCAAATTTAAAATAATTATCAATCTATTTACTTTATCTATAGGGTAAATATTGGAAAGGTGCTAGTTTTTTACACTCCATTTAGTTTGAAATTTTATATTAAGGATGGTTCTAAAAAGGAACTGATGTCCGCAAAGCTCAGCTGGAACTGTCTACCTCGTTATCAATATACTCATCAAAATCAATAAAGGTATTAATCATTCATATTTCCTTCCCATATCCATTTACACATTTATCCACATTTATTAAACTTTATGTAAGACCATGAAGGGAGACATAGGACGAATGACTGATGCGTTAATTGGTGGGATTGTCGGTTTATTGCTGGGAGTTATATTCGAGGATCCTCTTAAAACTATGTGGAGAGCCATTACTAGGTTTTTTAGAAGGCTATTTGTTAAGGAAAAGGATGTACAGGATCCCTATTATTTTTCGCTAGGAAATGAAATGACCTCTTTTGTAGTATGTGATGGTGATGGGGAAATGACCTTTGCACCCGAGAATATTGAGACAAGACTGAACTCAAGCAGACCTATTTTCGAAGAGGATTTACTAGAATTAAAGAATGAGATCGAAAGAATACAAGATCAGAATTTACAGAATGGAGAAAACCACAGCTGGAACGGACCTCTATTTGCTCTAGAAAAGCATATGATTTTAAGGACTAATATTAATGAGGATATGAAGGCTGTTTTTACTTTTACTCCAAGTGATTACTATACGTTTAAAGCAATAAATACAAATTTGGACAAAGTTTTGCCCAATGGCCAAACAATCAAGGAAAAGTACATAGCAAATGCGAATCATAAAAGACCAGTTGTCCAAATCGCTAATGGATTTGGCGTTGCACTGGTTGTCGTGACGGCAGATGGGCAAACCATTTTAACGAAACGTTCCCCAGATAGCGGGGTACGCCCTGATGAATTGGATATTGGGATTGTGGAGGCTGTTCACCCTTCCCAGGATCGTCATGCTAGTGGTCAAGGGCCCGATTTTTATAAAACAGCGATTCGAGGTGCGAAAGAAGAACTTGGGCTGACTGTATCTGAGCAGGACATTAAGCTGCTTGGATACGGAGTAGATGAGGAATATTATCAATGGAATATCATTGGGGTTCTATACTGCAATGAAACTTCAGAAGAAATCGTTCAAAACCGCAGCAGAGGAATCTCTGGAAAATGGGAGCTTGAGGACCTTCGTTTTGTTCCTTTCAAGATCAATTCCATCCTCAATGTGTTGAAAGAAGAAAAAATGTGGTCTACAGCGAAAATTGCTCTTTACTGGGGACTTATTCATGATCATACAAAGTCTAGTGTTGACGCAAGGGTTAGAAAAGTATTTGGATAGAAAATGAAAAAGGGCTCCAGAAAGTCAGTTACCCTAACCTTTTGGAGTCCATTTATCCCATATACCCTTTTAGCCCTTAAATTTTATTTTTAATAATAACTTCCGTGACAATAAGGTTTTTTCGAACTTTTGCATTTTCAATGATAACATCCGCTACATCGTCTGGGTCCATCAGGTTTTTCATTCTCTCCTCTGTTAAAATGCCTTCCCAGAACGGGGACTTCATTCCGCCCATATAGGCACCGAATACTCGAACACCCGTGTCGTTTAGTTCCTTGGCGAGGCTCTCTGTGAATCCCCGTACACCAAATTTACTCGCACAATAAACGGACTCGGTGACTTTCCCTTCCACTCCCGCTGTCGACACAATATTAATAATAAGGCCTTGGTTTCGCTCTTTCATGCTTGGCAGGACCTCTTGTGTGCAGAAGATCGTTCCCTTTAAATTAATATCAATCATATCATGCACATTTTCTTCCGTTAGATTTTCTGCCAAATCAAATACACCCAGACCAGCATTATTGATTAATAAATCAATAGGGCCCACTTCCTCCTTAATAGATGCCATCGTTTTTTCTACTTCCCTCTTTGAAGAAACGTCTGCCTCGTAGATCGAATAACTGCCCGTTAATTGCTCAGCTATTCGTTTCAGTTTTAAAGCGTTTCTTCCAAGCAAACAAACATGGCAGCCCATTTCAGAATATTTCTTGGCGAGAGAAGCACCAAGCCCGCTTCCTGCACCTGTGATAGCAACAACCTTTATATCCATGTTTTAATCATCCTTTCTTTTAATGTTAAGAATACTATACCATTTGATTGGCTATGACCATATCGATATGCGAAAGTCTGAACCAGGACGAAGAAGGCTGCGAGTCTGAATCACCCGCAGCCTTCTATCAAGTCTAAAAATAGTGTATTAAAACAAGGCAAGACAAAAATTTTTAAACTAAAGTTATTACTCTGCCCCAGCCTCTAATAATATTTTCTCGATTTCCGAGTATCCTTTTTCTCTTGCAAGTTCAAGAGGGGTAACCCCATACTTATCAACCATTTGCGGGTCTGCACCATGTTCAATTAATAGTTGGATAATCGTTTGCTGTTTTGGTCCGCCGTCATTAAGGATGATCGCCTCGATCAGTGGTGTCCAGCCGACAAAATTGGTGTGGTTTACATTAATGCCCGTTGTGGTTAATAGGAAACGAACGACATCAATATGCCCCTTTTCACATGCCGGTGTAAGGCCAACCCCTCCAAAACGAGTCAAACACTCTAAATCCGAACCATGATTAATCATTAATGTTACTAGAGCTAAGTCCCCTTTAATACAACCATATAAAAATGGATTCAGACATGTTTGATCTTGCAGGTTAATATCTGCACCTTCATTAGCCAAGAATTCTACTGTATCAAGTTTGTTATTAATGGCAGCAAGTAATATAGCTGTTTGCTTTTTCTTATTTCTTACATTAATATCGATTCCTTTTTCTAAAAGGCTTTTTAAAGTTTCAATATCTCCTTCAATGGCAGCTGTAAAAAAATCTTCTATTAAATCCACTGTAGTCACCTCGGTTTTTTATTTTGTTTCTTTAAATAGATTTTAGGCGAGTTCCCTCCCAACTACAAATCGGAAGATCATCAGCTGAACAAAAACAAAACGTCTGAGCATTAGCCCAGGTATTGGATTGCCTATTTCCCCTCAATATATGTCCATTTAAAGCTGTAGGTTGAATTCAGATGCCGGATTAGGTCATATCGCTCCAAAAGGTACAATTATTTAGAAAAATCAGTTAAAATATTTTGAATGTGTAAAATTGTTTTGAAACTAAAATAGCAGAATAATTTTGTAAAAGCCGTTTAACAAGGGGTTAGAAAATGGCATAAAATTTGCAATGACCTTTATTGATAAAAATTAGAGGAGGTTACATATGGAGAGGATTCGTAAGATAAGAGAAAGATTTCATGATTTAGCCTTGGATGGAATGATGATTATCAATCCATGGAACATGATATACACGTCTGGTTTTACGGGAAGCAACGGTGTGATCCTTATTTCTGAAACGGAAGCCAAACTCATTACAGATTATTGTTATCTTGATCAGGCACGAGAACAAGCTGAGGATTTTGAAATAGTGTTGCACAAAGGTCACACAAGCCATAAAGGGAGAATTTATGAAGAAGTGGCTGTGCAAGTGAAAGAAATGAAGATTAGCAAGCTTGGTTTTGAGCAGGATCATCTAACTTATGGTTTGTACAAATAAAGACAACTGGATTTGAAGAAGAATCTAAAGAGGGTAAACAGAAAGCCACTATTGATATAATAAAGAATGACCGAGCGAAATGACGCTCAGTCAATGATGAGAAGATTCCATATTAAAACTTCTATCAACTTAAAACTGTTATTTCGGATCAAAGACCCCGAACTCGATTCCATTTAAAAAAGAATCTGCGATACTGTCTAACCTTGAAAACACTATCCCTTTTTCTATTAAGCTATCAATCCATTTTTCTAATCCTAATAACCGATGTCCACGTCCTGAAACCTGTGGATGAAATGTTGCAACTAAAACGCCATTTTGAAAATCCCGAAGCATGTATTCGACATCACCTGTCCAATTTTTAAACATTTCATCAGGTGTTTTCAAGCCTGGAAAAAGTGAATTAGGTGTTTTTAAATATTCAAAATAAACATAGTCATCTAAAGACCAAGAAACAGGTATCTCAACAACATTAGATGATTTTCCAAATTTCGAAGCCTTATCTTTATAATGTTCATCATCGTATCTACTATAATAGACTGAATAATCATTTCCCATTTGACTGCTATCATAGATGATACCAAGCTTCTCTAAATTTTTGACTGTCCGAGAAGAAATATCCCACGAGGGGGAACGAAAGCCTTTTGGTCTGCATCCTGTTAAGGATTCGATTACTTTTACCGATTTTTGGAATATCCCCCATTCTTCTTCAGAGGATAAAACATTAAAGTTTTCGTGTGCATAACCGTGTAAAGCAATTTCATGTCCATTTTCAACGATCATTTTACAAACATCTGGATAAGTTTCAATCGTGTGCCCAGGTATAAACCAAGTGCATTGAATATTTCTTTTTGCTAACAAATGGAGAATTCTCGGCACTGCGATAACACAAAATTCTCCTCGGGAAACGGAAGTCATTGTGGTCATATCCCTTTGTAGCCACAAGGAGATTGCATCAAAATCAAATGTTAAACACACCGTCCCTTTATTCATAATGATCACTCTTCATTGGAGATCTCCCTGCTGATCTTCCTCCATCAATAACAAATTCAGCTCCAGTTGTATAACTTGAATCATCAGATGCTAGAAATAAAACGGTTTTAGCAACTTCATCTGAATTTCCAATTCTACCCAACGGAACTCCTTGGGATTGCTGCTGTTTATTTGATTGGTCTACTTCTCCTCTATATTTCATCATATCTGTATCTACGAAACCAGGGAAAATTGTATTTGCTCTAATGTTGTAAGGTGCATATTCCATCGCAACATGTTTTGTTAATATTCTAATCGCCCCTTTGCTAGCACCATACAGTGAAACACCTACAGAACCCATTAAACCTGCTGTTGAAGAATTATTAATAATTGATCCTCCATTTTGTTTCATCATCACAGGTATGACATGTTTTAAACCTAGAAATGTTCCAGCCAGATTAATATTCATAAGTTGATGCCACTCTTCGAGAGTCGTATCAATTAGGGGTTTGATAAGAAATGTTCCAGCATTATTGAATAGAATATTGATTTTTCCAAAGTTATCTAAAGTTTTTGCTATAACATTTTCCCAATCACTTTCAATACTTATGTTATGTGGGATATGAATAGATTTACCTCCGTGTATTTTTATTTCTTCTGTAGTATTGCTAGCTGCTTCTTCACATATATCCGTAACTACAACATTCGCACCTTCTCTTGCAAACAAATAAGCTGTTTCCCTGCCAATTCCATTACCCGCCCCTGTAATAATTGCTGTTTTATCTTGTAAACGCATAGCTCCTCCTTATATCATAAAATTGATTTATTATTAAACTTAGTCATTTGACTACGAAAGTATTGATGGTCACTTTTACTCTTCTATTAGGAGAGATAAAAAGAGTTTGGCGCTAATTAAGATTGAACGCTCATCAACATTAAATTTTGGATGATGCTGAGGATAGTCTGCATCAATATCACTATTTCCTCCTCCAACAAAGACAAAAGCACCGGGAACTTCTTTTAAATAATATGAAAAGTCTTCCATACCCATAGAAGGTGATGGGTATTTAACATTTTCCTTCCCTACTAATTTGATGGCGACATTTTCAGCTTTCTGAATATGATCTGGGTGATTCCATAAAGGAGGATAACCGCGTTCATACTCAACAACCGCTTTCGCACCAGCACTTTCGCATGTTGAATGGCTAATTTGCTTAATATATTCTTCAATAGAATCTCTAACATTATCATCAAACGTTCTAACTGTTCCAGTTATATTAGCTCTTTCTGCAATAACGTTAAATGCTTGACCAGCCTGGAAAGTTCCAACGGTGACAACGGCAGGCGCATGAGGGTCTATTCGTCTACTGACAATGTTTTGTAAGTTATTCACTAATTGAGCACCAACTACCAAAGAATCAATTGTGATTTGTGGTTTAGCCCCATGTCCTCCTTTACCGATAATTTTTATATCAAACTTGTCTCCGGCTGCCATAGCATACTCATCAATAATCCCAATTGTACCAACTGGGAGAGATGACCATACATGGACTCCATAAATGGCATCAACACCATTTAAGCAGCCATCTTCAATCATGGATTTTGCCCCTCCTGGAATTTGTTCCTCTGCAAATTGATGGATAAAAACGACGTTTCCGCTAATTTCCTCTTTAACCTCACTTAAAACCTTTGCAACCCCTAGTAAACTAGCAGTATGAATATCATGACCGCATGCATGCATGACTCCCGGAATTCTAGATTTATATTCAACATCTTTCTCATCCTGAATCGGAAGAGCATCAAAGTCAGCGCGGAAAGCGATAGTTTTTCCAGGTTTTCCTCCCTTTAACCTACCAATAACTCCCCTACCGCCAACTTGTCTTTCAACTTCTAAACCAAGACTTTGTAAAAAATCAGCTATTTTGACAGGTGTGTTTACTTCTTCAAAAGATAATTCTGGGTACATATGCATATCTCTTCGAAAAGAAACTAATTCAGGATATATTTCTTCCAATCTAACAAAAAGTTTCTGTAACATTTTTTTCCACTCCAATTTTTCTTCAGCTAAGAAGTTTTTTATAATCTGCTTAATTAATCAAATGACAAGCAACTAAATGATTCTTCGACACTTCTTTAAATAGGGGTGATTCACTTTTGCATTGATCAATTGCATATGGACAGCGAGTATGAAATTTACATCCAGAAGGAGGATTAATTGGTGATGGGATATCCCCTTTTAAAATAATACGTTCACGTTTAAATTCTGGATTTGGAACAGGTATAGAAGATAACAGAGCTTTTGTATAAGGATGAAGGGGGTGAGAAAACAACTCATCAGTCTGAGCTTTCTCTACCATTTCGCCTAAATACATAACCCCAATATGGTCAGAAATATGTCTAACAACACTTAGGTCATGAGCTATAAAAATATAAGATAGATTAAATTGATCTTGCAACTCTTCCATTAAATTAATAACTTGGGACTGAATTGAAACATCAAGTGCTGAAACTGGCTCATCACATATTAAGATTTCAGGATTCAGGGCCAATGCTCGTGCAATCCCAATTCTTTGCCGCTGTCCACCAGAAAATTCATGAGGATATTTATAATATTGGTCCTCTCTTAACCCGACTCTAGATAATAATTCCAACGCTCTTTCCGTTCGTTCTTTCGAATTATATAGTTTATGGATTTTCATTGGTTCTTCAATAGCACGTCCAATCCTTTGTTTTGGGTTAATTGAGCTATGAGGATCCTGAAAAACCATTTGCAATTTGCTGCGCATTTTATGAAAGTCCTTCTGCTTTAGTTGAAAAATATCTTTTCCTTTATAAAATGCCTCTCCAGCTGTTGGTTCAGTTAATCGAAGAATCGTACGACCAGTTGTACTTTTTCCACATCCTGACTCTCCAACTAAACCTAACGTTTCTTTTTTGTGTAATGTAAACTCTACATTGTTAACGGCTTGCACATACCCTTGAACTCTTCCTAAATTGGATGTAATGGGAAAGTACTTCTTGAGACCTTTTACTTCTAAAAGAGGATCTTGATCACTGGTTTTGATAAGTGTTGACTGCATAATTTTCATCCTCTCTCAAAATGGTTTCATAGTTCCAACATCTTACCTTCTGTCCATTATTTAACTCCATTAATTCTGGAGGATTTATCTTGCATTGATCTGTTGCATATTCACATCTTGGGGCAAAACGGCATCCACTTGGAACATCTTGTAGAGAGGGCACAACTCCTTTTATGACATTTAGTTTCTGTGATCGATCACCATCTAACTTAGGAATGGATTTTAATAGACCTTTTGTATATGGATGTAGTGGATTTTTAAATAGTGTTTTCACATCAGCTTCTTCAATAATTTGACCCAAATACATTACGATGACACGGGTACAAACTTCTGCAACTACTCCTAAATCATGAGTAATTAAAATGATTCCCATATTTAGCTCTTCTTTAAGCTCTTGAATTAGATCTAGAATTTGAGCCTGAATGGTGACATCAAGTGCAGTTGTAGGTTCATCAGCAATGAGAAGCTGAGGTTTACAAGATAAGGCAAGGGCTATCATTACCCGTTGTCTCATCCCCCCCGAAAGTTCATGGGGATATTCATAGACTCTTTTTTCTGGTGATGGTATTCCTGTTAGACGTAGCATCTCAATAGCTCTGTTATAGGCCTCTTTTTTATCGACCTTTTGATGGATCATGATTGCCTCTGCAATCTGATTTCCTATCGTATAGACAGGATTTAGCGAGCTCATAGGGTCTTGGAAAATCATTGATATTTCGTTACCACGTATATTTCTCATCTGTTCTTCTGAAAAATCTATTAAGTTTTTTCCTTTATAAAGAATTTCCCCTTCATATTTCGTTGTCCTATCATTTAAAAGTTTCAGAATGGATTCAGATGTAACACTTTTCCCGCATCCTGATTCCCCTACAAGCCCAACCATCTCACCAGCATTTATTTGAAAGGAAACATCGTCAACTGCTGTAACAGTTCCTTTTTCAGTGAAAAACTTTGTTCTTAATTTATTTAGCTTTAACAGAGGCCCCATAGTAACAATAATCCCTCCTTCGCTGTCTAATTTATTTTTTTGTATGAGGGTCTAATAAATCTCTTAGACCATCCCCAAATAAATTCAGGGCTAATACGGCTAATATAATAAACACCCCAGGGAATACAGTCATCCACCATGCGTTATAAATAACAGCTTTTCCTTCATAAATAATATTCCCCCAGCTTGGATTCGGGGCTGGAATTCCAACACCTAGAAAGCTTAAACTTGCCTCAATAATAATGGATATGGCAAACACGTAAGTGAGTTGAATAATTAATTGAGAAATCGCGTTTGGAGCGATATGAATCCAAATTATTCTAGTTGCACTAGCTCCCTGTGATTTTAGTGCTTCAATGTATGTTTGCTCTTTTATAACAAGTGCAGCAGAACGAATAACACGTGCAACAGTAGGAATCATGACAAAGCTTAATGCCGTAATAACATTAATAGTTTTTGGTCCAAGTGCTGCCATGATTGCAATCGCTAAGAGAATAGCTGGAAATGCCATCAATCCATCACAGATTCTCATCAAAATGTGATCTAAGTAACGGTTGTAAGCAGAGTATAATCCAATAATCATCCCAAAGGTTCCTGAAATTAAGGCAACTGATAACCCTACGGTCATAGAAGCTTGTGTACCATATATAACCCTACTAAATAGATCTCTTCCTAAATTATCTGTCCCAAAAAAGTGATCAGATGAAGGAGCTTGTAGTCGAGCAAGGGCATTAATTTCCAGTGGGTTCTTTATTACAATCAAGGGAGCAAAGATAGCGATGATTGTTAAAAAAAGCAATATAGCACTTCCAAAGACCATTAATCGATTTGAAAATATACGTTTAAATAGTAATATACGTTGTTCTTTTTTATAAATTTGTTGATTTCGTGTTATTGTACTATTTCTATATATTGATTTAGTCTCCATAAACCATCCCCCTTTCTAAATCAACTTTTTTTGCTTAAACGTACTCTTGGATCAAAAAATCCATACAATAAATCTACAATTAAATTAATCAATACATAGGAAAGAGCTATTAGTAGTATGGCACCTTGTATCACTTCAAAATCTCGTCTCATAATAGCATTAATAATTAACTGTCCAATTCCTGGGATATTGAACACAGTTTCGATAACAACGGCTCCAGCAATTAATTGTCCAAATGTTTGACCGATAACGGTTAGAATAGGAATGAAGGCATTTTTTAAAGCATGTTTATAAATAACAACTTTTCTTTTGACCCCTTTTGAATAGGCGGTTTTAATGTAATTTGCATTTAAGACATCTAGCATAGAAGAGCGTGTAACCCGTGCAATTAGTGCTGCTTGAATAGCCCCAAGTGCAAATGCGGGTAAAATTAAGTATTTTATATGCACCCATAATCCGTTGCTAAGAGGTTGGAATCCAGCTACAGGGAGTAGAGCAAGATTTACTGCAAACAATAAAACTAATAATAGGGCTAAAAGAAAGTTAGGGATGGAAATTCCTAGTAAAGAAATCATCATAAACGTTTGATCTGTAAATGTTCCGCGCTTGGTTGCTGCAATAATTCCTGCTGGAATAGAAATTAAGATAGCTATGACTTGAGCCATTAATGCCAATGATAAAGTAGGTATTAAATTTTCAAAAAAAGCTTGCAACACGGGCTTATTCATATAAATTGACCAACCTAAGTCTCCTTGGAGGACCTTTGAAATCCAGATAATGAATTGTTCATAGATAGGTAAATTTAACCCCATTTCTTCTCTTAATTTATTAACTTCCTCAACAGAAGCATCGGGTCCAAGTATGACGGCAGCAGGATCTCCTGGTGTTAAGTGAATAATAAAAAATACGACAACTGCAACTACGAACATTACTGGAATTAGAGATAAGAGTCTTTGGAGTATATATGTCTTCAAATAATCTCCTCCTTTCACTAGTAATTTAGTACTCCCCTACATTGATAGGGGAGTACTAAACTTGGTTAGAACTAATATATTTCTATTGCTCAATACTTGTATTCCAGAAAATTGGGCCCATAAATTCAGAATATCCCTTTACTTTATTGGAATAGCTTGAAATGAAGTTTGCCATACCAACGTTAATTACTGGTAGTTCACTCCAAATAATCGCTTGTAATTCTTCAAACTTGGCTGTCGCTTCTTCTTGCGAAGGAGAATTTCTTATTTCATTTATTAATCGGTCGATATCAGGGCTATTTGTCCACCCAGGATATTCTACCTTAGATTCCAAAAACGGATATGCTAACGGTGTAGCAACAGTAGTAAACTGTGTAAAGAAAATATCCCATTTTTCCGGATCCTTTCTTCGATCAAGTAAAGTTGCCCAATCTGTAACGTCCAGTTTAACGTTCATACCTATTTTCTCTAGTGATTGTTGTGTGATAACCGCAGCATCATAATGGTATCTGTAATCACTGCTAGTTAGAATTGTTACTTCCTCACCTTTATAATCAGCTTCCTTTAATAATTCTTTAGCTTTCTCAACATCATACACATTATAATTTTCCTCTCCAGCCTGGGTGTACCAATTCTTTTGTTCTGGACGCATATACGCTGGTTCAAGGCGATAGAACTCTTTATCTGTAAATGCTAATGATAATAATTCTTCATTATTTATCGCGTGATTTATTGCTTGTCTTAGTCTTAAGTCTTGAAAAATTCCTTTTTTATTAAAAACTAATGTTTCAAAACCATATGGCCAAATATCAATTACAACTTCCGGTGAACTCTTTAGTTGTTGCATACTGTCAAAAGGTAATTCAAAAGCATAATCATATTCACCACTTATAACCCCGTTTACTCGAGTAGAAATGTCAGACACAAAGTAGATATAGATTTCATCAACCAAAGCTTCTTTTTTACCGCCTAAACCACTTGTTGGAGCATCTAATGGCTTATAACCTTCAAATTTAGCTAATTTAATATACGAGTCGTGTTTCCACTCTTCTAATTTAAAAGGTCCAGTACCTATGAATTCCTTTACACCTGTTGCATCAGCTGCTTCAATTACTTCTTTAGGCATAATAGAAGCTGTTTGAGTAACATCAGCTAGTCTGTACAATACAGAAATTGAAGGTTTCTCAACATTTAAAGTAACTGTATAATCGTCAATTGCTTCCCATGTTGAGTTACCAAGTTCCGTTTTAGCTGTTCCGTTTTGCTGCCATTTTGTCATCGATGCAACAACATCTTCAGCTTTCAATTCTTTACCGTTATGGAATAATACACCTTTTCTTAATTTAAACGTTATTGTTTTACGGTCTTCACTTTCTTCAAATGACTCTGCTAACATAGGAGCAAGTTCATAATTTTCATCAAAAGTTATTAAGTTTTCGAATATTTGTCTTGCAATATCACGTACTACGTTTGTATTTGTTGTATGAGTGTCAAGAGTAGGTGGCTGTGAATTCCAAGCTAATTTTATTGTTCCTCCCGAAGAATTTGTATTCTCTTCATTTTGTTTAGTGTCAGTGTTAGTGTTTGAGTTTGATGTATTATTAGGCGCACAACCTATTAATAAAAATATCGATAGCAAAAATATTAAACCTGTCGCAAATAATTTTCTTTTCTTCAACTAAACCAAGCCCCCTGTTCCATAAAATTAAATTTATTAGAATTCTATAAATTATTGAGTACTATAGGCAGCTATTGCCTCAATTTAAACTAATACATCCTTTGGAAGACGACTAACTTCAACTGTAGATCTTGGCTGAAATCGCTTTCACGAATTCCTTGACTTCTTTCATCATTTAACTTTAATGTTTATATTTTGTAAGATTAATATAAACATGACCAGCACTTAAAAATGGTTATTCGATTCAGGAAATTTTCTAAAGGATTACCTCCCCATTTCTCATTTTTTCTCTCATTCTTCATTCAATAAAGTAATCTGATTCTTTGTACTTGTTTTGAATTTTTCGTACTCTCTCCATCACTTCCCTTTCATACTTCATTTCGATTCCGGTAGTAATAATATTTAGTAAACTCAAGATAGAACTAATAGGGATAAAGTTTTCCGAATTAGTATTTATTTGAGTTGTGAAGCTTACATCAGAGATTTGAGATATTGGTGATAATAGATGATCGGTAATTGTTATTAATTTTGTTCCCTGTTCCTTTACTGTTTTGGCAATTTCTAAACTCCGAGCACTGTATCTTGGGAAAGAAATAAAGATATACAATGTTTTCTTATTAGTTTCAATTAATAAATCTTCAGGATAACTAGTTTCAGAGGAAATTAAATTCACATCTTTTCTCAGCATTTTTAACTTTAAGTACAACCAATAAGCTGCAGCATAAGAAGCCCTAAACCCTACTATGTATACTTCGTCGGCAGCCATAATTTCATCAATTGCATGCCAATAGTGATTTATATCTAATTTATTTCTTAAGGTTCTAAGTATCTCAATTTCTTTTTCTATCGAACTATCGATGAAATCTAGATTGTTATTTGACTCTTCGGTTGATAAATTTTCCAACTGATCCTTCTTAAATAAATAGTCCTTTTGTATAAACTTTTGCATTTGCGAAAAAGTTTCAAAGTCCAAAGCATAAGATAATCGAATTACTGTTGTTTCACTAACCTCAGCTTGTTTTGCAATTTGGGAAGCTGTGGACATACTAAAACTAACTACATCTTTTAGTAATAAATCTGCCACTTTTTTTTGTCCCTTTGACAATGTTGGGTATTTTTCTTTTAATAAATTCTCAATGCTCATTTAAATTGCTCCATTCAAAAAAAGGATATAAACATTCATTTTGAAAATAAAAAGGATTATATTATTCTTTTTATTTAGAATAATAAATATTTTGAAAATTGTAAACACATTTTTAGTTTTTTTTAAAAAAACTATATTTTTTTAACTTAAATCTGTGATAGTCTATTTTAACTCGTTTATCAGCCAGATCGGGTACGTTGTCAGCCAATTTAAATCGTTTCTCGGCCAAATTGAGCACTTTGTCAGCCAATTCTACCCACTTGTCAGCCAATTTCCCAATCCCCTTCTTTTTTACAAATAAAAAAAAGCAGCTACTGTATTGTAAGTAGCCGCTTCTTATTACCAAACATTCCACCGAAATACTACCTCAAATGCGCTCATCAAATGCCTTTTGCAGTGTCTGTGTCACAATACCGGGAATGCCATTTCCTATTTTTGTATCATTAATCTTAATGACCGGCGATATTTCAAAGGTAGTACTGGTAATAAAGATTTCATCGGAGCTGAGCATTTTATCAATTGTAAATGGTTCTTCCCTAACTTCAATATGATTCTCTCTAGCTAATTGGAATACCACTTTTCTAGTAATTCCATTTAATATCAGATTGTTGGCTGGGTGTGTGCTGATTACGTTCCCGTTAACAATAAATACGTTGCTTGAGCTTCCCTCTGATACAATTTCTCCGCGGTGTAATAGAGCCTCGTCACATTTAAGTTTTTTTGCCTTTTGTTTTGCAAGAACATTGGGAAGCAAGTTGAGACTTTTTATGTCACAGCAGAGCCAGCGCACATCCTCAGTTAGAATAGCAGAAATACCATTCGTTGTTTTATTTATAGGCCGCTCACTTTCCTGCGTATAAGCGATCAGAACAGCCGTAGATTCGTCCGGAAAATGGTGGGTTCTCGGTGCTGTTCCTCGTGTAACTTGAACATATACAGTCCCGTTTATGATATTGTTGATCTGAATAAGCTCGATTAACTTGTTCTTAATATCTATGAAACTATAAGGGATGGCTAAATCAATTTTTTCAGCGCTCTGCTTTAAGCGCTCCAAATGAAAATCCATTTCAAAAAATTTGCCGCTGTACACCCGAATTACTTCATAGACTCCATCACCGAATTGGTATCCGCGGTCTTCAAAATCAATCTTCACTTCTTCTCGCTGCACAATACGTTCATTCCATAAAATCATGATGATTCCTCCCTAAAAAAGGCTTTTCCCATAACGCCTTTTAACCCTATCCGTCAAACGATTTTACCCATAAATTTTATCAAACGCTATGCTCCCAATATGTAAGCACGCAAATATTCCCTTCCAAGCTTCTAAAAAAGTGTCCCCTTTATACGCAATAATTCTCGGCGACTTCATATAGGAACCGGGAACAAGGCTTGCTTTTTTACATTCGGCAGTCGAAGTCCATTCGATTTCCATTTCGACTGGCCCCGTTACCTCATATGGTTTAAAATCATTTATTCGCTTAACAGCCGTAAAGGCTTTGGAACGAATTTCTTCATGTGCTTTAACCATTGGCAAACATCTGGCTGCCCATCGGTCAATAGACTTTTTAACAATAGCTGTCTCTACATCGCCCAAGCTTTCTTTTGCCTCTTTCGCTAGGCAATCGTCCCCCGAAACCATAATAACAGGAACTCCAAAATGGCCTGCAACCGCTGCGTTAATCTCTAACTCTCCAACTGGAACCCCATTCATTCTCGTTTCATACATTTCCGGGCCAACCATCGTTTCGTTGGCTACACCGTGGGAATGACCAACTTTTGCATGTAAGCCGATAAAAAGAGCCGCATCAAATCCCTCTACCTGCTCCATCATACATAAATTTTTATTCGATCCTCTAATTAGTTCCGCTCTCGGGTCTAACTCCTCATATAGAATATTTAGCATGGACCAGTGAGCATCATTAACAACAACCTCTGTAGCACCGGCTTCAAAAGCACCTTCAATGGCAGCATTAACATCCATCGTCATTAATTTTCTAAATTGGTCATAATACTTTCCCGAATGGTGCATCTCCTCCGAATTCACTACCCCGGATATGCCCTCACCATCCGCCACTATATAGATTTTCATTAGTTTTCTCCAAATCAAGATTTATCACTATTTGAAAATAGGCAGAAAAAATCCCCATATCTTTATGGATAAGAGGACAGTATTGGTTTCAATGAACCTAGTATACTTAAATAGTTTCTCCGTTTTTTATATGTATTCCCCCCTAATTTTTCAATTTAGCCGTAAAACCACAGGATGATCTGTACCCAGTACATTCTCAGAACCACAGCCATGATGTGCGCTGGCTTAACTCTTTACTGAATATTCTATATAAACATTTATTATTATATATTAATTTACAATATTACAATAAAGAAATCCAATTAAAGGTATTCATAACTTTAATACAGGTGGTATTTATGAATCTCGAACAGCTTGAGGCATTTCTATATGGAATCAAACGTTTGTTTAAATGATTATCCAAGTTTAATCAAACGTTTGTTTAACACTCTAACCTTACAGCCTCAAGCGGTTGGCGATTTAATTAAACGTTTGATTAAATCGCTTTTCAATAATTTAATCAAACGTTTGATTAGCTATTTTCATCTAGGTTTTAATAAGTAAACACAAGTTTTAATAAGTAAACACAAGCCCCCTCCCCTATGCTTCCCACTGGCACCTTTCCATTTCATTCCTCCACTTAGAACGGAAAAACTGAATTTAGTCTATAATTAAAAAATAAGGATAATAGATTCCTGCAAATCCACTTATGATATAGAGGTGATGATTATGATAACTGTAGGTGATTTTCAGAAGGTATTGGAACAGGAACAAATCAAGCTCATTGCTGGAGATGATGGGTTAGATAATGTAATAGAGTATCTAGATGTTCAGGAGTTTCCATTTAAGAGCACGAGGGTTCATAAAAACTCGGTTATCTTAACAACCTTTTATGGATTTAAAAGTATTGCTGAAATTATGGAACACTTTGAATGGTATACAAAAGTAGGTGTTAGCGGTATTTGTGTTCATAATGTTGTATATTCTGAGGTTCCGAATGAATTACTAGATTTAGCGAACGAAGCCAAAATCCCATTATTTTATATTCCCGCCAATATTCCCTATCATTTGTTATATGAAAAATATCTAGAATTAATATATGAAGAAAGGTCCAAGATAAAAGGTGAGATCGATCAATTAAATCAAAATATGCTAGACGCACTTGTTATAGAAAAAGAAAATCATTATATTATTCAATCATTAGGAAAGTATCTTGATGAATACATTATTTACTTAAATAAGGAAATGAAAGTAGTATCATTATGGAATTCTCCACATTTTTCCCGTTTGTTTTTGAGGCATTGCATAGACGAAGTCACAAATGATTTTCAGCCTATTTTTAATCAGGTCCGTTTGACTTTAAAGCCAATAGAAGTTCCAAATCATCATTCACAGCTAGGTGACTTCCAGGTATTCCCCTTAAACAGCAAAATGGACTTTTATGGTTATTTAATCATTGGTCAGCTCAATAAGGAGGCCCCTTTTCGTCATGTTGTCATCAAAAATGCATTAACAGCCTTGATTTTAGATGCGATGAAAAAAAATCAGACGAAAGAATACCATAAAAATAAAGATATCATCCTATTAGAAGAAATCTTTTCTGATAAAAGAATTACTGAAATAACCAGTGAGGATTTTTATTTTGACATCAACAATATTAAGTATTTATTAATGGCCGAGCCAGAGGATAAATCCAAGTTAAGAGAATATTATTCCTTTATCGAATCAAAAGTAGATGATGAGCCTAATGGTTTAGTATGGATTATGGATAATCGGATTATGGCTTTAATGCAAAATCAATTCAATGCTAATGATTTCCTCACACTAGGAAAAGATATAAAGGTCGGCATAAGTGGTAAATTAATGGGATTAACAAGGATGGACCTAAAGACCATATATAAGCAGGCTACGATCGCCCTCCATTATTCATCCATTCATGATCAGGTTTTCTGCAGCTGGGATGAATTAGGGTATGAAAAAGTGATGTATTTTATGAGAATGACAAATTTATTAGAAGATTATCATCTAGATTTCTTACAGCCTCTCATTATTCACGATAAAAGTAATGACACCAACTTGGTGAAAACATTGTATGTTTACTTACAAACATTTTTTAGCCTAAAAGAAAGTGGAGAACAGCTGCATTTACACCCAAACACGGTTAAATATCGTATAAAAAAGATTGAGGATCTTTTGGATTTTAAAATTGATGATTCAAACCGATATATCGACCTGATGTTGGGGCTTAAATATTATTTTTACAAAACCGAAGTAGAATCCAAAGGTTATAACTTCTCATCATGAATTGTTATCTGATTACAATGTAATCAGTTTTTTTTGTTTCTCGGGAACAATGCGTTTTGCTAGTAGACTCATTTATAATCTTTTTAAAGTATTCTAAAATATCGAAATAGTTTTACTCCCCCTCTCTGAGGAACATTTTTAAAAAAATCGAAAGAGGTGCTGTTATAATGAGAACCATTTTAACGAACTGTACAGTGATTGATGGAATTATTAATGAGGCAATAAGTAATACGTATATCGTTATTCAAGATGATGTGATTACAGAGATTGGAATTGGAAAGGCGAATGTGACACCAGGTGATCATGTCGTTGATTGTACAGGAAAATATGTATTACCAGGATTGATTGATTGCCATGTTCATCTTGTTTGGGACGGAAGCTTTGACCCTCAATCTGTTATAAACCCGCTAAACCAAGAAATGCTGGCACTTCACGCCTATAAGCATGCCACTGAATATTTGGAATTAGGGATTACGACTGTCCGTGATGTTGCTTCTCCCAATCAGTCAGTACTGAGTGTTCGAAATGCAATTAATGAGAAACTCTTAACAGGTCCGACTATTATGGCTTCAGGCCCTGCAATTACAATGACTGGCGGGCACGTTCATTATATCGGAGTGGAGGCAGATGGTCCGGATGAAGTTCGAAAAGCTGCTAGACAACTCCTTAAAAATGGAGCGGACTTTATTAAATTAATGGCAACGGGCGGTATTTATACATTTGGCGAAGAGCCGGGATCCCCACAACTAACTACAGAAGAAATGCAGGCGGCTGTTGAAGAAGCACATAAAAAGAATAAAAAGGTCGCTGCACATGCGGAAGGCTATCTTGGAATAAAAAATTGTATAGAAGTCGGTGTTGATACGATTGAACACGGAATTTATGCAGACGAGGAACTATTATTGCTCATGAAGGAAAAGGGAATCTTTCTAGTTCCTACAATGGTAGTCATGAAGCGTCTCGCATCTGATGAAAGAATTGCACCGTGGGCTTTAGAAAAAGCAAAGAAAGTAACCGCTCCACATCAAAACATGTTAGAAATGGCTATAAAAATTGGGGTTAAAATTGCGACAGGTACTGATTGCGGTTCACCGGTGACACCGCCAGAGTATTATTTTGATGAGTTATTAATTATGAATGATGCTGGAATGAAGCCGATGGATGTTATTCATTCATCAACGAAGATTGCAGCAGAAGCTCTTGGAATCGAAGATAGAGGGGTCATTTCAGAAGGCAAAAAGGCAGATCTTCTCATTGTAGAAGAAAACCCGCTAGAAGATTTATCGATTCTAAAAAATAAAAAAGTCGTCATAAAAGATGGCGTGATTGTTAGTAATCAACTAAATCTAGATTCAGTGCGAGCAGATAGCCGCAGTGTCGGAATTACTCTTTAAGTTTTCAAATGAAGCTATCTATTATAATAGTAGATAAATACAGCAAGTTTTCCCAACACAGAGTCATCTTAATAGATACAAAATGATGATGCAATAAGAAATGAATTATCAAAAAGGGTCTATAAATATCTTAAAAGTGGGGGGAAATGGAATATGGAACTAAAAGCACAAACTCCTAATAATCCAGTCGGACCTGTTAAAAACACAAAAAAGAATAAGTATTTAATGGCTGGAATCATCGGTAACGTCATGGAGTGGTTCGATTATGGGATTTACGGTTATTTTGCCGTAGCCATCTCCGTGAACTTTTTTCCAAGTAATGATCCCATGGTAAGTTTAATTCTATCATTTATGGTTTTCGGTTTAGGCTTTGTCGCACGTCCGATCGGAGGCTTTCTCTTCGGCCACTTTGGAGATAAAATTGGACGCAAAAATACCCTATCCTTAACAGTAATCCTCATGGGCGTAAGTACGTTTATTATGGGGGTTTTACCAAGTTATGCACAGATAGGGATTGCTGCGCCTATCATTTTAGCCATTGCTAGGATGTTACAAGGAATTTCCGCTGGTGGGGAGTGGGGCAGCGCAGTATCCTTTCTAGGAGAATATTCAAAGCCGAATAACCGTGCGTTCATAGTTAGTTTTTCACAAGTAGGATCTGCACTCGGTTTACTATTGGGTTCATTAACAGGTTTGTTATTTAGCAATATTTTTTCTACAGAGGTTTTGAATGATTGGGGTTGGAGAATTGCCTTCCTATTCGGGATCGTCATTGCGTTCTTCGGCTACTTTATGCGTAAGGGTGTAGAAGAAACACCGGTTTTCCAGGAGGCAAAGGAATCTAAGTCATTTAGTGAAAAGCCTTTGCGTGATGCGTTTAAACATCATCGGACAGGAATGGTTACATGCTTTTTGCTGATGAGTGGCGCGTTTGTAACGTATTGGCTGATTTTAAGCTTTATGCCAACGTATATTTCTCAGTTTTTAAAACTGCCAATGAATGTAGGCTTCTCCCTCACAGCTATTACTCTAGTTGCTTATATGATTGCCCTGCCAATTGCGGGATTCTTAGCAGATAGGTTTGGCAGAAAACCGCTTATGATTGCGGGATCCGGAGGAATCTTGTTATTCAGTTACCCGCTGTTTAGCCTTTTAGCTAATGCAGAAAGCTATGGAACGATGGTAGTGGTTGTTTGTCTGTTGGCGATCATCTTCGCACTTTTTCAAGGTCCAAATACGGTGGCTATGTCTGAAATCTTCCCCGCCAAAGTTCGGGTTAGTGGTTTTTCGGTTCCTTATCAATTAGCAAGTGCTGTATTTGCCGGCACAGCGATGATGGCGGCAACCTGGCTTATCAATAAAACAGGTAATGTGATGGCGGTTCCAATCTACATGTGTATCACCATGGTGATTACCTTACTTGCAACGATCTTTCTCTACAAAGAAACAAAAAATGTTCAATTTGATAAATAGAAAGACTTATGGATTTTAGGAGGGAAAAATGAATTATCAAGAACGCAGGCATAAACTAATTCATTCTCTAAAAGCAGTTGAAATTGAAGATGTTTTGATACAAGACTTAGATCATATTTACTATTACACTGGCTTTTATGCTGCCGTTCTCTCTCGTCCATTCGGATTAGTGATGAGCGGCCAAAAAGCTGTGTTAATCGTCCCAGCAACAGCCGCCGACAGTGCCAAGTTAGAGGCTCAAGGAGTCGATATTGAGATTTATTATGAGCATCCTGTGGAAGGTGATAAAAGCTTAAACTTCCATGCAAGTCTAGATCAAGCAATATCGAGCCTAGCACAAGGGAAACTCATTGGTGTGGAGGCAAATAAACTAACCTTGTCTGAATTAAACATCTTAAGCAGCAGAGGACTCGAGGTTAAGGATATTAGTACTCAGCTTTCGCAATTACGTTCGGTTAAGGAAATAGATGAGATTGAAGCAATCCGTTTATCTGGTAAATATGTAGACTATATTAATCAAAGAACGTTAGCCTTTGTTCGTCCCGAAATTTCAGAAATAGAATTGGAACAGCTGGGGGCTAATGCTCTCAGACAAGAGGTTGCCAAAAACTTACCACAAGCTAGTGTGACGACTTTCATTATGACGACCTCAGGTACTGAAAGAACGGTGCTGCCGCACACCAATTCCAGCATTCGTCCATTGCAGCCTGGGGATTCATTCATCCTTTGCAGGCAAGTGGCTATTAATGGTTATCGTGCACAATGTGACCGAATGGGATTTGTGGGTGAACCTAGCAAGGAACAGAAAGATTATTATTCCATAGTCCTTCGCGCCCATGCTGCCGCATTGGAGGCTATCCGTCCAGGCATTATAGCCTCTGATGTAGACAAAGCTATTCGTAACGTTTTTCAACAAGAAGGTGTTGACCAATACTTCGTTCACCGCTCAGGCTCAGGGATAGGAATTAGCATGGGAGAATCACCTTTTCTACGATTCGATAGTCAGGAGATCCTTGCCGAGAACATGACTCTTATTATTCAGCCTGCCTTGTATATCCCCGGTGTCGGCGGGTTCCGATGCAGTGATACCGTGCTTGTTCAGGAAGATGGATGCGAGCTGATTACTCATTATCCGAGGGATATTGAATCATTGACTTTAGTATAAGTTGGAATGAAAAAGAGGTAACTGCCCTTCAGCTTTGTGAAGGGAGTTACCTCTTTTTTTAACGCTGTTTAGTTATATACTTAGGGGGTCTGGCAATGAAATTATTTATGATATTGCACATTAACACCATGGTCATTTATCCTAAAGAAAATACAAAATCAAACGGAAAAAGGGTACATTAATTTGGCTGTTTTGCAAATTTAGTTGTACCTAACCCTATTCATGCCTCTCAACCTCCATATGTGAGATAAAATTTCACTTTTTGATAGGGTTTGGAAGGTTTATCAGCCAATTTGAGTAGTTTATCAGCCAGATTTGGCAGGTTATCAGCCAATTCACAGATGGCGCCCAAATCGAGCGGATACCAACTAATTTTTAGTGCTGTATGTCAACCAAATTATGAAAGCACCTATTAGTCAAACGTTTGTTTAAATGTTGTGATCCCATCCTACTGCACATTTTCCTCAAACTGTGTACTTTGTTTAAACTTTTCCACTCCACCCTGTTCAAAACAGCTGAACAGCTAGAAGATATGACAAAGGTTTCAGCTTACCCCAGCACGAGTAGGCATAATTACTCGGTAGTAAGTGAAGAGAAGGGTGATTATACATAGCAGCTTCGTTTATTGTGGCGACTTCTTTTTGGATAAGAAAGAGGCCCCCTTCTCCTCTAAAATAAAAAAATTAGCATGAAAATAAGCCGTTCCGTTTTGAGGTGCAAAAAGGTAAATCGCATAAGAAAAAAACAATAAAATATCATTACAATTGGTAGATAAAACACTAAAAGCGTGGTTAAATTAACCACGCTTTTTCGCATCACAATTAGCAATAAAAGTTAACTTTGTTTTGAATGAAGTTTTTTCTTCTTCCAAGGTTTTAAAAACGAAATAATAAATATGAAAATCGTAACAAGAACTTGAAAGTAGACCGCATATTGTCTTATCTCATGATTTTGAATAAAGATTGGATTACTTAATGCCATTTCTTTTTGAGTTTCTAACAATTCCATATTTGCTACCATTAACT
>NZ_JBALOZ010000017.1:10391-28071 GCF_036965125.1 Bacillus sp. JJ1503 | reverse complement strand
CAACAAGAAGAGTTTATTGGATAGGAAACGTGGGAAAACGGAAAACCTATCCAACAAAAAGAGTTTATTGGAGAGGAAACAGAGAAAAACAGAAAACCTGTCCAATAAATGACTTCTCCAAACAACAAACATAGGTAAGCAATTTTTCCCTGCATGAAACACGCTCTGTAATTTTATCTCCTTCATAAAGGAAAACCTTAACAAAAAGTAACTCTGTTTTAATTTTCCTGTAACAGTAGTGAAATAAAAATCAGTTATTATAGATATAGAAATTGACCCCCTTTTAAAGATATAACCCTTTTCGGCACAGATTCGTCTGTGCTCTTTTTTTTTGTTATTTAATCATGTTTTCTTCCATATGTTGAAACTTTCAATTCGTTGTTACCGTATAACAAAAATAGTATAATGAAGTGACATATGCTGATGAAAGTAACCTGAGGAAGACAGAACGGAAAAAATGAGGTGAAGAATGATGCAGCGAGTCACCAACTGTGTGTTAATTAAGGATAATCAAGTGCTGTTATTGCAAAAGCCGAGACGAGGCTGGTGGGTAGCTCCAGGCGGCAAGATGGAGCCGGGGGAATCGGTTCGGGACTCCTGCATTCGTGAATATAGAGAGGAAACAGGCATTTATTTACGTAACCCGAATATAAAGGGAATTTTCACCTTTATCATGAAAGAAGGGGACCGGGTTCTCTCAGAATGGATGATGTTTACCTTTTTGGCAACGGAAGCAGATGGCTTGAATGTGGATGAGTCCGAAGAGGGGAAAATTCTTTGGCATTCGTTTGAGGAAATTAAGAACCTGCCAATGGCTGCAGGTGATTACCATATTCTTGAATATATGATTCATGGAAAAGGCATTATTTACGGGACTTTCACCTATACACCAGATTTTGAGCTGATAAGCTATCGATTAGATCCAAGCTAAGTTAGAACGTGTCAGGGGGGAAATAGTATGAGTACGGGTGCTGTGAATGAAACTCAAATTGTGATAATTACAGGAATGTCAGGTGCAGGAAAAACGGTGGCAATCCAAAGCTTTGAGGATCTTGGTTTTTTCTGTGTTGACAATCTGCCGCCGACACTGCTGCCAAAATTCCTTGAACTTATGAAGGATTCAGGGAATAAAATGAATAAGGTAGCGTTAGTCATGGACTTACGAGGGCGTGAATTTTTTGATCACCTGTTTAAAGCACTCGATGATCTTTCTGAAACCTCATGGGTAACCCCGCAAATTCTTTTTTTAGATGCGGATGATTCGACATTAGTGCGAAGGTATAAAGAAACTCGGAGATTTCACCCTCTTGCTCCTTCAGGATTGCCTCTAGAAGGAATTAAGCTTGAACGCAACCTATTGGAGGAGTTAAAAGGGAGAGCACAAATTATTTATAATACGACTCAGTTAAAGCCAAGGGAGCTTCGTGAAAAAATTCTAACGGAATTCTCTTTGAATAAAACAACGATGTTCACGGTAAATGTTATGTCATTTGGATTTAAACATGGAATTCCGATTGACGCTGATCTTGTTTTTGATGTTCGATTTCTGCCAAATCCTCATTATATTGATCATATGCGCCCGAAAACTGGGCTTGATGAAGAAGTATATAACTATGTTCATAAATGGACAGAAACGACTAAATTCCTTGAGAAGGTCACAGAGCTGCTAAGCTTTATGCTTCCTCATTATAAAAGAGAAGGGAAGGCTCAGCTCGTTATTGCGATAGGATGTACAGGTGGACAGCATCGTTCTGTCGCGTTAGCTGAGTACATTGCCAATTACTTTAAAGATGATTATCATACGCGAATTACGCATCGTGATATTCAGAGGAGAAAGGAAAATGGAAAATGAAGACGAACCGACAGCCGAGAGTCGTCATCATTGGCGGGGGGACTGGATTGCCTGTTCTGTTGCGGGGATTAAAGCAATATCCCGTTGATATCACTGCAATTGTGACAGTTGCCGATGATGGAGGAAGCTCTGGACGGCTTAGAAACGACTTGCATATTCCTCCTCCGGGTGATATTCGAAACGTACTGGCCGCGCTATCTGATGTAGAGCCGTTAATTGAGGAGATGTTTCAGCATCGTTTCACAACGTCAAATGAATTATCGGGACATTCTCTCGGGAATTTGATTTTGGCAGCTATGACTTCCATTACTGGAAACTTTGTTCATGCCATTCAGGAAATGAGCAAAGTTTTAAATGTAAGGGGCAAGGTATTGCCAGCAGCGAATCAAAGCGTTGTCTTGCATGCTGAAATGGAGGATGGGACTGTCGTTTCTGGCGAATCCAAAATCCCGTACTCTGGGAAAAAGATCAAAAAGGTATTCCTTACACCCAAACATATTAAACCTCTTCCTGAAACGATCTCAGCTATTAGGAAAGCGGATTTAATCATTATTGGGCCAGGCAGCTTATATACAAGTATTTTGCCGAATCTTCTCGTTCCTAAGCTTGGAGCTGAAGTTTGCCGTGCAAAAGCAAAAAAGGTATATATATGCAATTTAATGACACAGGCGGGAGAGACTTATAACTATTCTGCGGCCGATCATGTTCAGGCCATCTATGATCATATGAGCTGTGCTTTCATTAACACGATTCTTGTGAATAACGAGGATATTCCCTCTCAGGTTCGGGAGCGTTATAATGAAGAAAAGTCTCAGCCGGTCGTCTTTGATATAGATAGACTTCATGAGTTAGGGCTCGAAGTGATTCCAGGGGAAATTGTCAGCCTGAAAGACGGGGCTATTCGTCATGATACTAAAGAGGTGGCATCCATGCTATACTCTATGCTAATAGATGAAAAAGAAAAACATCATAAAAAATAATATTAGTGGTCAGCGCCTCTTGCGCTTTTCTAAGAATAGGGGTGAAGGAGTTGTCTTTCGCTTCAGAAACGAAAAAGGAATTAACAAATCTTGAAGTAAAGGATTGCTGTGGGAAGGCTGAATTATCAGCACTTATTCGGATGAACGGTTCCCTTTCCTTTTCTAACAGAAAGTTAATTGTCGATATTCAAACTGAAAATGCAGCGATTGCAAGAAGAATCTATATTTTGATTAAGAAGAATTTCCATGTCCAAGTCGAGCTTCTTGTACGAAAGAAGATGAGACTGAAGAAAAATAATGTGTACATTGTTAGATTGTCTGAACAAGCAAGTGAAATTCTAGATGAGTTGAAGATCCTTAGCGAAGGATTTGTCTTTACAAATAATATTTCTGAAGAGCTTATTAAAAAGAAATGTTGTAAGCGTTCTTACTTGCGAGGAGCTTTTTTAGCAGGGGGGTCGGTGAATAATCCGGAAACATCGTCCTATCACCTTGAAATTTTTTCACTTTATAAGGAACATAATGATTCTCTTTGTGAATTGATGAATACTTTTGGCCTAAATAGTAAAACACTAGAAAGAAAAAAAGGATTTATCACATACTTAAAGGAAGCTGAAAAAATTACAGATTTCTTGGGAGTTATCGGGGCTCACAACGCTCTACTTAGATTTGAAGATATTCGTATTGTGCGGGATATGCGTAATTCAGTTAATCGTCTCGTAAATTGTGAAACAGCGAACTTAAACAAAACCATTGGTGCCGCTTTAAGACAGGTGGAAAATATTCGGTTCATTGACGAAACTATAGGCCTTCATATTTTACCGGATAAATTAAGAGAAATTGCAGAGCTGCGTGTCGCGTATCAAGATGTTACATTAAAAGAACTTGGAGAAATGGTTTCTGGCGGCACAATCAGCAAGTCAGGCATCAATCACCGCTTAAGAAAAATAGATGAGATAGCAGATAAATTGAGAGCAGGAGAATCGATTTAATAATAATGAAGATTCTGTAGGGGAGGAAGAAGAGAAATGGTAGAAAAACAGGTAGAAGTAAGATTAAAAACAGGATTACAGGCAAGGCCTGCAGCACTTTTCGTTCAGGAAGCAAACCGGTTTTCATCAGATGTTTTCCTTGAAAAGGACGGTAAGAAGGTAAATGCGAAAAGCATCATGGGCTTAATGAGCCTAGCGGTTAGTTCAGGTACAGTCATTACATTAATTGTCGATGGCAAAGATGAAGCCCAAGCGATTGAAGAGCTTGCTGACTATATCCAACAAGAGCATTAATAAAAAACAACTCGCCATAAAAAATGCGAGTTGTTTTTTTGTTTTACTTATCCTTTTTCTCATCTAAACGAGTAATAATTTTATCCACGAGACCGTACTCAAGAGCTCTTTCAGCAGTCATGAAGTTGTCGCGGTCTGTATCTCGAGCGATCACTTCAAGCGGCTGGCCTGTGCGCTCTGAAAGAATCGTGTTTAGCTTGTCACGCAAGAATAAAATGCGTTTTGCAGCAATTTCGATTTCAGTTGCCTGACCTTGTGCTCCACCAAGTGGTTGGTGAATCATGACTTCACTATTTGGAAGAACGTAGCGCTTTCCTTTTTCACCCGCAGCAAGCAGGAAAGCACCCATAGAAGCTGCCATCCCGATACATACTGTTGAAACATCAGCTTTAATGTACTGCATAGTGTCATAAATCGCCATACCAGCTGTAATGCTTCCACCTGGGCTGTTAATGTATAGGGTAATATCCTTCTCAGGGTTTTCTGCTTCTAGGAATAGCAATTGAGCAACAATCGAGTTCGACACATGATCATCAATCGCGCTTCCAAGCATAATAATACGGTCTTTTAAAAGACGGGAATAAATATCATACGCACGCTCTCCCCTGTTTGTTTGTTCAATAACTGTAGGGATTAAGTTCATCTTTAAATTCCTCCTTAAAAGTAAGGTAAACATTCAAAGTCATATAGACGAAAGATGTTTTTCTTTATGTAATATTATGATACACTGATGGTCAATAAAGGTCAAACAATTCACTTTCATTACCGAAAGTTATCGTTCGACACCGTTTGCTCGAAAAATTCCCTCGTATCCATCATACCCGCTTCACCGTTTTTTAAACAAATAATGGCTTGCAAAGTTCCAAAAAATATCGTATAATATGTAATCGTAGCATAAAAAAAGGTGCATCAAAAATTAGGTCCATTCAAGCCCATTGTGCCTTACTATATTTCGATATGCCCTCGTGGTGCAACGGATAGCACGTGAGATTCCGGTTCTTAAGATGTGGGTTCGATTCCTGCCGAGGGCGTCATTAATACTTTTAAATTACCGATGCCTCTGCGCTTTTTTAAGCGTAGGGGCGTTTTTTATTTTCGGCTATTCTTCCGTTGAAAATACCACGCACAGCACCCCGAGATGCCCCTTGACTGACCTTCCGTAATATTTCTATGGAGGGCTTCTACATGAAACAACGGACAGCCGTCACCACTACGATCGCGCAACTAAAGAAAAGGCTCCTAAGGAGCAATTTGAAATAAAGTAATTGTGAAAAGACTGGGGATAACCGCAGTCTTTTTCACATCAAGTAAAACAAAACACTCGGCTTATCCCACTTCCGCATTTTGTTTTTAATTAATTTACACATTTCAACAACCAAAAAGGTGATTTTATAGTAGAATAGTATTATGTAAAAAGTACCATCAAAGGGAATGGCCTCCACATGGGCTGTTGCGAAGAATTTACTATACAAAGTTTATAAATAATAAGAGGTGTAAATATTGGAGTCGTTAAAGCTTCTATACCCAGCACAAAAGCTTGGTCAAATGGTCGATGGTGACAATATAAACATAATCCCGTTTGTAAATGACCAATTACTTGTTAGTGATCATTATGGCAATACTAAAGGTTTCATAGTGCCTGATATACATAATAATGGAGATTATTTGCTATACTCAGAAAATATGGATTTACTTGGGTCGACACTTTCAACAAAGGGGATGACAAATTTTTTAACACCAGGAGGAAACATTTCCTCAACCTTTATCGAGCAGATGGGCACTGAAATACAGGATGGAGTGGGTACATCATTTGTATTCGACAATGCGTACGATGGATTTGATGTGTATAACAATGCAATGCTGTTAACATCCTCCTCACAAGCGTTGGGTCCAAAGGTTTCAATAGTTCAAAATATAGATACAAATACTATTGCAAGTTTAGATGGATTAGAATTGTTAGATATAGATTTGGTTGATTCTTATTTAGATAGCTTTTTAACATTGTTTTAAAGGAGGAACTAGTTTTGTCTATCATTAAAGAGAGAAAGATAATTTTAGATGCTAGTTTGGCATTAGAACAATGTTCACCTATCTTAAAAGATGCTATGGTTTATACACTAAACCAAAATGTAGAGCAAATTGGTAAGTTGCTCACTCAACAATTCCAAGATTATATGAATGAAATTGCATCTTATGAGCCGAAGATTAAACAAGATGCTAAAAAACATTTAAAATCATACCTGCAGTTTGTGTCGCCAGCGAATTTTATTACGAATATTGATTCAATTTTTGATGATTACAAGCTGCAGGAAATAGAAAAAATCTACCGTCAAAGTTTTTATCGCCTGACTGCGAACTACACTCATGAAAATAGTGAACGATTCTTAGTTGATTCTAAGCATTTTCAGCAACTAGTGAACGAGATAAATGATTTAAAAGCTCCTATTGCAGAAAAAATAGCTCCTTACATAAATGCATATCAATCATATGTAAAAGAATTCAGCCAATCTCAAGATACGGCTATTGCTAGTTTAATTGGGGGTTTTGCAGCAACTGCAGTTGCCGGACCTCTTGCGGGAATTGTAACGAGACATTTTATCCGCTCAAATAATAGTAAAGATAAAAAGTTAGAACAATTCTTAAAGACTCAAGATGAGTTAATTTCTGTGATATTTGCACAAATAATGAAATTATTACGAAAAATAATCTTTCTGTTAGGTCAGATTTACGCTGGTCTCGCCACAAAGCTTCAAGAAGAGAGTCAAGCATTGAAACTTTCCTATCAAAAATTTGATAAAGAACAACAACTATTAATGTTGGATATATCGAATGCATTGGAGCGAAATATTAAGAATGCAACTGAAGATGTTTTTAGACAAATTCAAAAATGCACTTCTCAAAATGAATATGAGAAAGCAGAAGAACTTAGTCGGAAATTAGTTGGTTACTTTAGTCGCAATAAGCAAATTGCAAAAAAACTTACTCAAGGTATTTCATATGGAATGGCTTCTCAATTGATTCATTTCACTATTCTTGCGCAACAGATTTCAGCGATTACTGATGATAAACAAAAACATTTTTATTATACAAAGCTATTTACTTCCTTAACTCATGCACCGAAACATAAGCCAGTTGTTTATGGCATAAACATTGTGAAATTGGAAGATGCCGTAGAGAAATATATGCATCTTTCTGTAAAACTTAAAGAGCCTAAGTATGTTGCGACTGCTATCCAAGTGCTACAGAATTTTTTAGTGCGATTTCAACAGAATAATTTAGTTTATCGTGAAGATACGGAATATCTTCCGGCAACAGTAACTAAATATTGCGATAAGGATGCATCAATTCAATATAAGCCAATAAAGATTCAGTATCCAGAACAGATTATGGGTCTTTATGAATCATATGAATACGCGGTATTATATGAAAAGATTAGCAGTGGAGAAATTGATGATAATCCTAGTTCTATCAATGAAAAATATATGGAACAAATCGCTTATTATGATTTCCATATAACAGAGATAAATTTGTCAAATGGAACAGAAGATGATTACTATCGGTCCGCAATGTATCATCTGGAAGGAAAGCACACGAAACAAAATACAGAACTTGCATTGGAACGCTTAAAAATAGCTGCAACTTCAGGGCATGGCCAAGCAATTTTTCAGTTAATATCCTTAATTGAAGAAAATAAATTTAATGCAACTGAAAAAGAATATGTAGAGTTACATCTTCGATTGTATGATTCAGACTTCGCTTATAATGAGCACTTACTATACCGTATCGGAAAGTTTTATCAGGAAGGTTTTGGAGTTGAACAAAATTATGTAACGGCACTTAGCTGGTTGGAAAGAGCTGCTGCGATGAACCATGTATCATCAATGTTTGAGATAGGCTTACTGAATGAAACAGGGGTAATCGGTAAAAAAGATAAAAAAGAAGCTTTCATTTGGTATAAAAAAGCAGCTGAATTAGATGAACCGCGTGCTAAAGACAAGATTGAGCGAAAAACTAGAAAAACAGGGATTCTGGTATTTAGCACGTTAGTGCCTTTAATTATAGTGTTTTTAATATGGAATCAATTAAATAGTTCAAATGGTGGAACCCATACGACTTATTTTTCAAACGATACAAAAAAATATTCGAATAACATTGAAAAATACTCAGCGGATATTGATACAGTTGATTTCAATAAAGATGTTTCAAATGAAGAGGAAGAAGCGTTAGAAGAAACAATAATGATTAATTATTTAGAACCGAATAAGATAGGTGATAATGCATCTGGAATAGTTACTATACTAGAAGATACCATTGTCACTTTGTCAACAGGAGAAGAATTAGTCTTGGCTAAAGGAACTACTTGGGAGGTATTTGATCGTAGTTTTCAAAAGATTACAATTCAAGATGGAATTGTTTTAGAAGAAACAAATAATATTGCTTACGAACAACTAGTAGCTCCTTATAATCAAGATCATTCAATTTATGGGATGTCGGAATTACAAGTGAATTCAGGAAATGTAAAAGTAGTAGAAAACAAAACAACTGAAACTATTTACTACTTAGAACCTGGTAAATCCTATACATTAAAAAGTCTAACCATAGACGGATGGCTTCAAGTAGGTTTGAATGAATGGGTGAGATTTAATCCAAATGTTATGACTATAAAGTCTGACCATTTAAATATCTATAAAAGCGAAAATAATATTGGAGAAGCGAAACTTTTAACAGATCTTGTTCCGATTTATTATGATGATAATGGTGAAACGATAATTGGTTATTTTGTAAATGAAGATTCAGTTTCAGTAAATGCTCATCTTTCTTCAGGCTATTTGCGAGTAGGAGGTAATTATATACGTCTAGATGAGAATGTTGCATTTGATCGAACATATAATCAACAATTCTATAGTTCACGTGTTTATGGAGAAGTTGAAATATTAGCTGAAAATATAAATGTTTATCGAAGTGCTTCTTCTACAAGTAATATTGTCGGTGTTCTAAAGAAAGGGCAAAAATTAGATGTTCATTATATAACTAATGGTGGAGCATATTGTTTTACATCTCAACCCAATCATTGTATTACCAATAATGAAGAAAAAGTAAAATTTACTAAAATTCATAAATACCTTAAAAGTGAAGATGAGAATGCGATTGGCATTTATACCTCACCAAAAACTCATTATGTTAAATCATTCCCATCTGATCCAGGTCATCAAAGTGGCATGACAGAATGGCGTCACGATAATGAGGCTGTCCCATATGAAGTTTATGAAATTCGTGAGTTAACTAATTCTTTATGGTATCGTGTAGGTCCTGCACATTGGTTAATCCACTCTGATGAAGGTACGTTTAAGTCATTATAATGCTAAGAGAATCGAAGCATCCAAATGTCCGTTGAAGAAGGAAATTTCAGTGGTGTCGTTTTTCATCGTGAAAGTAGGGTTTTTTGTGGAAGTATTTTCGTTTTGGGATTGTAACGGGGATAATGGTAAGTTATTGTTGTGGCATATGAAAAGCACCTCCCTTAAATTGATATGTTGTTCATACCAGGAGGTGTATTTGTTTTATATGCGATGTTTGTATACGGGCTTACCGCAAACACAATATACACAAATTTTATACGTTGTCTCTACAAAACCTTATTAAATCAATGCTTTGACTGTTAGTTCGACCCATGCCGAGGGCGTTATTATCAAAAATGAGTTCCAATGTTTGATGGTTTTATTCAAACACAGGAACTTTTTTTGTTATAGAGAATTTCAGGCTGCCAACACTTCACAATGGAAATAAAATAAAAACGCTCACTATATTTGGGGGATAAATACCCCCATGCAGTGAGCGTAGAATATTAGACGTACGGTCGTGTGAGAAGTCTATTCCTCTCTCGTTTCGAGCTTCTGAACACCTTTGTAGCCGTCTCTTTTTGTCGCTTTTTTTCCATGTAAGAATGTTATGGCTGGCGCTGCCAACATGCCTACAAGCATTAAGACTATTCCAATGTTCAATAGACTTGAGTTGCCTTGGGTGCCTCCCACATAGAGAAAAGGAAAGGAAACAATTGTAACAATAAATGCGATTGTTTGAAGACCTACTTTAGTTGCAAAAAAATCTCTCATGTTGAACTATCTCCTTCCTAAATAAACAGTGTAGTAATCGTTAGTATGATACCTATCAAAAGAGCAACACCTATCGCAATAGGCAAAATCTTTTTAAGGACGAGCCCTTCTTGACCGAGGATTCCTGCAGTTGTTGTACCAAGAATGATCTTACTTGGTGATAAAACTGATCCCATCGCACCGCCTGCAGTATGGGCCCCTAATATAGCTGCTTCATTTAAATGTAAAAGCGAGGAAGTCGCTTGTTGGAATCCTCCAAATAAAATATTGGAAGACATATTACTGCTCGTCATAAATGACCCGAGAACGCCAATTGCTGGTGCTAGGAATACATAAGTCTGACCCATAACTCCGGCTGTACCCATAGCAAGTTCAGTTGTTTGTCCAGTTCCACCCATGATTTTAGACATAATAATCAATGCGATTACTGCGATCGTGGAAGGAATCGTTTTTTCAATTGTTCTCCTAATAGCCCGTGTTCCTCCGCCTTTTTCAATTTTGCCTTTGCTCTTAAAAAAGACAAAACCGATGATAGCAGATAGAAGCAAGAATAACCCGGAATTCGTTAATGGCATGACAGGTGAAAATAGATCATAACCATGATTCACCATACCATAGCCGGTCGTTGTTTCAGGATAGCTTAGACCTAATTGCCACTGATTCAAAAATGTCTTTAAAGGACCGATAAGCAAAACAATCAGTGTAATAGCGGTTAATACATAAAAAGGGAAAAATGCTTGATTCATGGTAAGTGGATCTTTGGAGACATTTTCTTCTTTCTTGTTATCTCCTTCTTGACGAACCATTAGTTTACTATCTTGAATACTCCATGATTCTCTGTACATTTTCAGCTTGCCAATAAATAATATAGCAACCAGTGACAGTAATGATGGAATAAAAGCTGCTAATGCAGGATTCATTTGTGCTAAAATTGTTTGGCCTCCACCTTGAATTAAGGAAAGTATGATTACGGCCGGCAATCCTTTTTTAACAGCTGCCCAGCGGCCATAGACCCAGCTGATAGTGATACCAGTAGCGATATTAATAATCCAAATAAATAATGAAGCCCAGACAGCCGCTTCAATTACCGTTCCGCCTTGAATACCAGTTTGGGAAACTAATGCATCCCAAGCCACGGCTAATGTTCCGAACGTATTACCCCATGCCTGTCCTAATAAAGCAATGACCACAGCCCATAGGGGTCTTACACCAAGTCCAACTAATAATGGAGCACAAACGGCTATTGGTACTCCGAAACCAGTGATTCCTTGTAAAAAACTGGCGAACACCCAACCGATTGCCATAATTTGAAGAAGTTCATTAGACGTGAACTTTTTTAACCCATTCCGGATTGAATCAAATGCCTTTGCCTCACTAGTTACTTCATATATTAGAATGGCAGGCAAAATAATGACAATGACCGTTAATGAAGTCCATATACCTTTTGCACTTTCCAGTCCTAATAGCTGCAGATCTGATTTATAAAAAACGATGGAAATGATAAATGCAGCCAAGAGTCCAATAGGTGCAGCTTCTGCAGCCCCCCAATTGAACTTCACCATTAGTAAAATAAGTATTATTATAGGTATTGCAGCCATTAGCCACATCAAAATATTAACAGGTAGTTCCATATTCCGATTTCCTCCTTTATTACTACATCACTAAATATATATTTTTCTTATTTCCTCTTCAACAGTCACAGTGTACAAAAAACTAAGTATTTTTAGTGCACTTTGTTCAAAAGAAAACATCATGAAGTAAAAGCTGTTGAAATGGATTACAAAATAGGAAAAGTTTGAAAAATATGCAATGAAATGTTTGGAACCTTCTGGAATAATTTTGACCACCTGCCTAAAAGCATCATATAAAAAAAGTTTAGGGGCATTTTAAATTGAATACCTTTAATATGTACAAAAATTAATTTATTATGAAGCCCCATTTTTGCACTGTTTAACACGAATGTGAAGGATGAAGTTCATAATGAACCTAGAAAAAATTTTTAAAAAAATAATCTGTTCAGAAAATATTAAAAATTCAAGAGATAGCAAGGTTTAACTCACCTGGAATAGGACTTTTTTAGTGCAAATCCCTTCTTTAGCCAGTATATTTCCATTCACCATTCGTCCTCCTTATTGTAGAATGGTAAGGGGGGGTTGTGAAATGAAGTTACAGGCTGGGTTATGGCAGCAGCAAACATTAAAGTTAACAATGACTCAAGAACTGACTCAGGCAATTGCCTTGTTGCAATATAATACGCAGGAGCTTTCTGAATTTCTGGAGAATAAAGCATTGGAAAATCCTTTATTGCAAATTGAAACAGGGAACGTTCAAGCGATGGACCCCCGCTTTGACCGAGCAAAGCCTGCTAAGAAAAAAATAGAAAAAGATAAACAACATTGGATTGAACAGATTGGAAAAATAGAACCTTATTTAGATGAACACATTAAGTCTCAGCTTGACTTTAAGCTTGTTCATTCGATTCCAAACGGGGAAAAGGTTTTTGATTATCTTATTGAGTGCTTGGATGAAAACGGTTACTTGCGAGTGGAAATGAGTGAAGTGGCGGCACGTTTTCGGATTTCTGATGAAGAAGTTGATAAGGCTATTCACCTTTTGCAGGGAGTAGAGCCGGCTGGGATCGGCGCACGGAATCTGCAGGAATGCATTCTATTGCAATTAAAAAGGAAACAGCCAAGAAATGATTTGGCTGAAGAAATAATAGAAAAGTATTTTAATAGTTTTGCGGACAAAAAGTGGAGAGACATCTCCAAAGAACTTGGGGTAAAGATGTCAGAGATTCAAGAGGTTTTTGATTTCATTCAAACATTAAATCCAAGACCCGCGGCTTCCTTTCAGCATGAGAAGTCTGCCTATATTGTTCCGGATGTGATTATTGATTGGGATGGAAGCTCGTTTTCAGTAAGTGTCTTTGATGAAGCTTTGCCGAAAATTAGCTTTAATAATGACTATTTTAAAAAATTTTCATCCAATAAAGATAAACAGGTTAAACGTTTTTTACAGGATAATCAACAGGATTATTTTTGGATTATGAGAAGCATCGAGCAGAGAAAAGAAACATTAACAAAGGTTTCCTTGAAGATTGTCGAGAAGCAGCAGGAATTTTTCATTAAAGGCCCTGCCTATTTAAAGCCGATGATCATGAAGGAGATTGCGGATGAGCTTGATATTCATGAGTCAACGGTTAGCCGGGCTGTTAGGGAAAAGTATGCCCAAACCCCTTTTGGCACCTTAGAATTAAGATCCTTTTTCTCAAGTACGATTAAAACGACTTCTGACGAAAATACATCGTCTAAACAAGTAAAAACGATTATAAGCCAGCTCATTGATGGCGAAAATAAACAAAAGCCTTTGTCTGATCAAGAATTAGTGCAGATGTTGAAGGATCAGGAAGGCATGGTTGTATCAAGAAGAACGATAGCGAAGTACCGGGACCAGCTGGGAATCCCGTCTTCCTCAAAGCGAAAACGATATGATTGATGGAAAAGGAGAAGAGCGGTGAACAAACGTACTCTAGTGCTTTATACACGAAATCGCTGTCCTCTATGTGATAAAGCGAAGTCGATTATTATGGAATTAAAGGAAGAATGGAATTTCCATTATAAAGAAATAGATATTGATACGAGTGATGATTTGACTGAAAAATATGGACTAATGATCCCAGTTGTTGAAATTGATGGATCCGAAGTTCAATACGGACAAATTGATAATTGGACGATAGAAGAAGCCCTTAAAGAATAGTTGAACTATTCGATTGCCCCTGCTAAAATAAAATTAGAGCAAGGGTGATTTTTTTTATCCTAAGTGGGACACAATATGACTATGTGGGACATATAATGTCCATAGGAGGTAAAGGGGCAAAAAAATGAACTCGATTATCGATATTCAAAAAAGATTATTACCCGATTTACTGACCATTATGCAAAAAAGGTATCAAATCCTCCATTATATAGGCTTAATGGAGCCGGTAGGGAGAAGGAGTTTAGCTGTTAGCCTTAACTTGACCGAAAGAGTGCTAAGAAGTGAGGTTGAATTTTTAAAAGACCAGAGTCTGCTAGTGAGCACTAGTGCAGGGATGAGTTTGACCTCCGATGGCAAAGATCTCCTTAATCAGCTCCGAGAAGTATTGAGGGACATAACAGGTATTCAGGCTATGGAGGATAAGCTTCATCAAACGCTTAACATTCAAAAAATTATTATTGTGCCAGGCGACAGTGAAGAATCTCCATGGGTAAAAAGTGAGCTTGGCAGAGCAGCGGCTGCTTATATGAAATCAAACCTCAAAAGAAAAGATTCTATCGCAGTTACCGGCGGTTCAACGATGGCTGCTGTCGCTGATAGGTTAACACCAGATTTTACTGAATTTGATTTGCTTTTTGTTCCGGCAAGAGGTGGAATTGGTGAGGACGTAAAAAATCAAGCAAATACGATATGTGCTGCAATGGCAGATAGAACGAATTCTAGCCATAGAGTTCTGTATGTTCCTGACCAGGTCAGCCAGGAGATGTATAACACCATGATGAGAGAGCCGGAAATAAAAGAGGTCTTAGGATTAATCAAGTCTGCCAGCATGGTTTTACATGGAATTGGAGACGCTATAGTAATGGCAGAACGCCGAAAAACAAGTAAAAAAGACATGGAATTAATCGTTAAAGAAAAGGCTGTAGGAGAAGCATTTGGATATTACTTTAATGAAGCCGGCCATGTGGTACATAAAGTACAGACCATTGGACTTCAGCTTCAGGACTTAATCCATATTCCCCATATCCTTGCTGTCGCAGGAGGGGCTTCGAAGGCAAAAGCTATTGCCTCTTATTTGAAACAAGCGCCATCATCTACCGTTCTTATAACAGATGAAGGGGCTGCAAATGAGTTAATGAAGAATTTAAATATATAAATACATTTTGGGAGGAATTATCATGACAGTAAAAGTTGGCATTAATGGTTTCGGAAGAATAGGCCGTGTTGTATTTCGTGCAGCCTTAAACAATCCAAATGTAGAAATTGTGGCAGTTAATGATTTAACAGATGCGAATATGCTGGCACATCTTTTAAAATACGATTCTGTTCATGGAACACTAAATGAAGAAGTACTAGTTGATGGAGAATACTTAGTAGTCGGCGGACATAAAGTTAAGGTGATTGCAGAACGTGATCCGGCAAACCTTGGCTGGGGAGAGCTTGGCGTAGAAGTGGTTGTTGAATCCACAGGGCGCTTTACAAAACGCGAGGACGCAGCGAAGCATTTAGAAGCTGGTGCGAAAAAGGTGATTATCTCTGCACCTGCATCCAATGAGGATATCACGATTGTCATGGGCGTAAACCATGAAAAATATGATCCTGCTAATCACCATGTGATTTCAAATGCTTCTTGTACAACAAACTGCTTAGCCCCATTCGCGAAAGTTTTAAGTGACAAATTTGGCATTAAACGCGGGATGATGACAACCATTCACTCTTATACAAATGATCAGCAAATTCTTGATCTGCCACATAAGGACTATCGCCGTGCCCGCGCAGCTGCTGAAAACATGATTCCAACAACGACTGGGGCTGCAAAAGCAGTATCACTCGTGCTGCCTGAACTGAAGGGCAAACTAAATGGAGGTGCAGTTCGCGTTCCGACTCCTAACGTATCTTTAGTTGATTTAGTAGCTGAGCTTGAAAAAGAAGTAACAGCTGAAGAAGTAAATGCCGCATTTAAAGCAGCTTCTGAAGGTGAACTAAAGGGGATCTTAAGCTACAGTGAACTGCCTCTCGTTTCTAGAGATTATAATGGAGATCCAAGCTCATCTACAATTGATGCCCTTTCAACTATGGTGTTAGAAGGCAATATGGTTAAAGTCATTTCTTGGTACGACAATGAAACTGGTTATTCCCACAGAGTGGTAGACTTAGTTGATTATATTGCACAAAAAGGAATCTAGATTGTTAATTGCCGCAAGTGCCTAAATATATTGGAAATAAACATAACAAACGACTATAATGATAAAGGGAAAAGAGGAGCTGGGAATAAAACCACTCTTCTTTTTTATAGGCAGTTTTTTTAATACATAATAAGTTTTACCTTATAGACTAGCATTGCTAAGAGGAGGTTCCTTTTCTATGAACAAAAAGAGCGTAAAAGATGTGGAGTTACAAGGAAAACGAGTTTTTTGCCGTGTCGACTTTAATGTACCGATGGCGGATGGCAAAGTAACAGACGAAACGCGAATCCGCGCAGCCCTTCCAACGATTAAATACTTAATGGACCAAGGAGCTAAAATCATTTTAGCTAGCCACCTTGGACGCCCGAAAGGAAAAGTGGTTGAGGAGTTACGCCTGACTCCAGTTGCAGACCGCTTATCAGAGCTTCTAGGAAAAGATGTGAAAAAAGCAGAAGAGGCTTACGGTGACACCGTGAAGGAATTGATTAACTCCATGGAAGAAGGCGATGTAATTTTATTAGAAAACGTTCGTTTCTATCCTGGCGAAGAAAAAAATGATCCTGAACTGGCAAAAGCTTTTGCAGAAATAGCAGATATCTACGTCAATGACGCGTTCGGTGCTGCTCACCGCGCCCATGCTTCAACTGAAGGAATTGCTCATTATCTGCCTGCAGTATCAGGACTTTTAATGGAAAAAGAACTGAATGTTCTTGGAAAGGCTTTATCGAATCCTGAACGTCCTTTCACTGCCATTATTGGTGGCGCGAAAGTAAAGGATAAAATTGATGTGATCGAAAATCTGCTTGATAAAGTGGATAATTTAATTATTGGCGGCGGGTTGGCTTTTACTTTTGTTAAAGCAAAAGGACATGAAATCGGCAACTCTCTTTTAGAAGAAGATAAAATTGAATTAGCCAAATCCTTTATGCAGAAGGCTGAGGAAAAGGGCGTTAAATTTTATATGCCGATTGATGCGGTAATAGCTGATGAATTTTCACAAAATGCAAATGCTAAAACGGTAGAAATCAATGAGATTCCAGAAGGATGGATGGCTCTTGATATCGGTCCAAAGACAGCTGATCTATATAGCGATGTTATTCATGGCTCTAAGCTAGTCATTTGGAATGGACCAATGGGTGTGTTTGAGTGGTCTAAGTTTGCTAACGGAACAAGAACTGTGGCGGAAACGCTAGCAGAAGCTAACGAAACATATTCTGTCATTGGCGGCGGAGATTCAGCCGCTGCGGTTGAAAAGTTCTTCCTTGCTGACCGCATGAGCCATATTTCAACAGGCGGCGGGGCTTCTCTAGAGTTTATGGAAGGCAAAGCTTTACCAGGTGTTGTTGCGTTGAATGATAAATAAGGAAAGTAGTTACGGAGTACTCATAACTACCTTCGACATGAAAAAACCGTGGAGAAGGTAGTTATGGCTCGTTCATAACGCCGTTTGGCAGGAAAAAATCATTGTGAAGGTAGTTAAGGCCAGTTCATAACGCCCTTCGAC
>NZ_JBALOZ010000017.1:0-10260 GCF_036965125.1 Bacillus sp. JJ1503 | reverse complement strand
TTCATAACGCCCTTCGACATGAAAAAAGCGTGAGGAAGGTAGTTAAGGAGCATTCATAACGCCTTTCGACAAGAAAAAAGCGTGAGGAAGGTAGTTAAGGAGCCCTTCATAACACCCTTCGACAGGAAATATCCGTATCAAAGGCAGTCATAATGCCCCCGAACGGTGAACCCTAAATTTTTTTATCAAAAAAGGATGTGCCAGCATGCGTAAACCAATTATTGCAGGAAACTGGAAAATGCATAAAACCCTTTCAGAGGCGAAAGCATTTTTTGAAGAAATCGATGGCTCGATTCCGGACCAAGATAAGGTTGAAACAGTAGTTTGTGCACCTGCTCTATTTTTGGAGGCATTAGTAGGCTATGGTGTAGGCATAGGTGCTCAAAATATGCATTTTGAGGAAAGCGGTGCTTTTACAGGAGAAATCAGTCCTGCAGCACTTGAGGATATCGGCGTCACGTATGTCATTCTCGGTCATTCGGAGCGCCGTGAAATGTTTAATGAAACTGATGAGGCTGTCAATAAAAAGACTTTGGCTGCGTTCAAATACAATCTAACGCCAATCGTCTGTGTTGGTGAAACACTGGAACAGCGTGAGAACGGGGAGACAATGGCGTTTGTTGGTTCCCAGGTTGAAAATGCATTAAAGGGTTTGTCTGAAGAACAAGTCAAACAAACAGTGATTGCCTATGAGCCAATTTGGGCGATTGGTACGGGGAAATCCTCAACAGCAGAGGATGCAAATGAAGTATGTGCCCATATTCGCCAAGTAGTGAGAGATCAATTTTCACAGGCTGCTGCTGAAGCGTTACGCATTCAATATGGGGGCAGTGTGAAGCCCGCTAATATTAAAGAATATATGGCTCAACCAGATATTGATGGGGCTTTAGTAGGCGGAGCAAGTCTTGAGGCGCAATCCTTCCTGCAATTATTGGAGGCAGGGAAGTATGAGTAAATCCCCGGTAGCTTTAATTATTCTTGATGGATTCGGCTTAAGGGCAGAGCATAAAGGAAATGCCGTTTATCAGGCGAAGAAGCCGAATTTTGAACGGTTCTGGAATACATACCCGCATTCCACGTTAACGGCATCCGGAGAAGCGGTTGGTCTGCCTGAAGGACAAATGGGCAATTCAGAAGTGGGTCATCTAAATATTGGAGCCGGCCGGATTGTGTATCAAAGCTTAACTCGAGTCAACGTGGCCATTCGCGAAGGCAAATTCGATAAAAATGAAACATTCTTAAAAGCGATGGACCATGTGAAAAAGAATGGCACCAACTTACATATTATGGGTTTGTTGTCGGATGGAGGCGTCCATAGTCATATCAGTCATCTGTATGCACTCCTGCATCTTGCCGCAGAAGAAGGCGTAAAGAACGTCTTTGTTCATGGTTTTTTGGATGGACGTGACGTTGGCCCGCAAACAGCAGGAGGCTACATAAAAGCAGCAGAAGAAAAAATGAAGGAATACGGTGTTGGAAAATTTGCTACCATTTCTGGCCGGTATTACTCCATGGACCGGGATAAGCGCTGGGAGCGGGTTGAAAAATCCTATCGCTCCATGGTATACGGTGAGGGTCCAACATATTCTAAGGCGGTCGATTTGGTGGAGGATAATTATAGTCATGGGATTTTTGACGAATTCGTCCTTCCATCTGTCATAACGCAAGAAAATGGAGAGCCTGTTGCAACGATTCAAGATAATGACGCGGTTATTTTCTATAATTTCCGTCCGGACCGGGCGATCCAAATTTCGAACACCTTTACGAATAAGGATTTCCGTTCATTTGATCGGGGGACAAAGCATCCGGAGAATCTTTTCTTCGTATGTTTGACTCATTTTAGTGAAACTGTAGACGGATATGTAGCATTTGAGCCGAACAACTTAGATAACACGCTAGGAGAGATTATTTCTCAGAATGGCTTAAAGCAGCTGCGAATTGCAGAAACGGAAAAGTATCCTCATGTGACGTTTTTTATGAGCGGCGGTCGTGAGGCGGAATTCCCTGGTGAAGAGAGAATCTTGATTAATTCGCCAAAGGTTGCAACATATGACTTAAAACCCGAAATGAGCGCTTATGAAGTAACAGATGCCTTATTGAAGGAAATTGAAGCGGATAAGTTTGATGCGATTATCTTAAACTTTGCCAATGCCGATATGGTCGGTCACTCCGGTATGCTCGAGCCAACGATTAAGGCTGTAGAAACGGTTGATGAATGTTTAGGAAAAGTTGTGGATTCCATTATTGCAAAAGGCGGAAAAGCGATTATTACAGCCGATCATGGAAATGCAGATGAAGTGGTAACACTTGATGGCCACCCGATGACCGCCCATACGACCAATCCTGTGCCTGTTATTGTGACGGCAGCTGGAATTGAGCTGCGTGATGGCGGAATCCTTGGTGATCTGGCGCCAACTATGCTTGATTTGCTAGGGCTGGAGAAACCAGCTGAGATGACTGGAAAGACGCTTGTGAAAAAATAAATTTTTTACTACTAAAAAAAAGATTTTAAAGGAGAGAAAAGATATGCCATATATCCAACATGTTTACGCTCGTGAAGTATTAGATTCCCGCGGTAATCCAACTGTAGAGGTAGAAGTCATTACAGAGTCTGGTTTCTTTGGCCGTGCCATTGTTCCATCTGGTGCATCAACAGGTGAATACGAAGCAGTTGAGCTTCGTGACGGTGACAAATCCCGTTACCTTGGAAAAGGTGTTCAAAAAGCGGTTAATAACGTAAATAATATTATTGAAGAAGCGCTTATCGGCATGGATGTGACGGATCAGGTTGGCATTGACCGCACGATGATCGAATTAGACGGTACTGAAAATAAAGGCAAGCTTGGCGCGAATGCTATTTTGGGCGTATCTATGGCTGCAGCACACGCGGCTGCTGAGTCTGTGGGTCTTCCTTTATATCGCTATCTTGGCGGCTTCAATGCAAAGCAGCTTCCGACACCAATGATGAACATTATTAACGGAGGATCACACGCTGATAACAACGTAGATTTCCAAGAATTCATGATTATGCCTGTTGGAGCGCCTACTTTTAAGGAAGCAATCCGCATGGGTACTGAGGTTTTCCATGAATTGAAGAAGGTTCTTTCAGGTAAAGGCCTTAACACGGCTGTTGGGGATGAAGGCGGTTTTGCACCGAACCTTGGCTCAAACCGTGAAGCTTTAGAAGTGATTATCGAAGCAATCCGCAACGCTGGATACGAAGCTGGGAAAGATATTTACTTAGCAATGGATGTAGCTTCTTCTGAATTCTACAATAAAGAAACAGGCAAATACGATTTAGCTGGCGAAGGCCGCACAGGCTTAACTTCTCAAGATATGGTGAGCTTCTATGAGGAGTTAGTTAATGAGTTCCCAATTATCTCCATTGAAGACGGTTTAGATGAAAATGACTGGGAAGGTCATAAACTGTTAACAGAGCGCATTGGCGGGAAGGTTCAGCTAGTTGGAGATGACCTTTTTGTAACAAATACGAAGAAGCTTGCTCAAGGAATTGAGCAGGGTGTCGGCAACTCCATTCTAATTAAAGTGAACCAAATCGGTACATTAACAGAAACGTTTGAAGCGATTGAAATGGCGAAACGTGCAGGTTACACAGCCGTTGTTTCCCACCGTTCAGGCGAAACAGAAGATGCCACAATTGCTGACATCGCTGTAGCAACAAACGCTGGCCAAATCAAAACAGGTTCTATGTCACGTACGGATCGTATTGCAAAATACAACCAGCTACTTCGCATCGAAGACGAGCTTGGCGATTTAGCAGTATATGATGGATTGAAGAGTTTTTATAATTTGAAGAAGTAATATGGATGGGGTGACTGCTGGGGCAGTCACCTTTTTATATGTGAATTGACCGATATATTTGATAAACTGACCGATATATCAAAAAAGTGACCGATATAATAGTGAAGTCGACCGATATATCATTAAAACTGACCGATATCTCTATCTAATAAGGATGTCAAGGTGATAGATACGGCCTTTATTTAAACCAGAATGAGGTAAATTCATAGAAAATAGTAACTTTTTTGTAATATCTGGAGAAGATAGTCTCAAAAACTCCCGAAATTGCTGATTTGTAATTGAAGAACCTATTAGAAGACAGTAATCTAATAAAGCTTGATAATGGGCTGCCTTATCTTTGAGCTTACATACGGGACAGAACCATGTTCCGTAAATACGTTTCATCGGAGAAGGCTTACATTTTGGGCATTGGACACCTGTTATCAGGGCGGATACAGAGATTTTGTATTTCTCCAATACATTGACCTTTTCAGGGGTGTGGCTAGTAACTAGAAGTTTGGCTATCCTTTTTATCTCCCGCTGCGTATATTTTTCTTCGGTAAATGATTTTTGCATTTTTTCAATACGATCCAATAATTCATGGGCATGTAAGACGACTTTAAAAGCAACATAATTCTTGGGATCTGTTTTAATGACGGTGGACGGGTTGCTAATCATAACTAAATATTTGATTGGAATTGAAATGTTACGCTGTTGTAGCCAATTTTTAAATTCTCTCTTTTGCCTTTCAGCTTGTGTAATGGGATCCAAAAATCCATCTTCATTGTCATTCATATATCGGATTAACTGCTTAAATTTGGAATCGAATAAGAGGGTGCCGCTAATATTCTTTGTTTCAAGGATGAGAGCAAATGTGGGGGATAGAATAAAGGTATCTATCTGGAAGTATTCGTGTCCGTTGGATAGGCGAAGATTTTTGACAATGGTGAATTCCTTGTCAGTAAGCTTATTAATGTAATAATCAGTAGCCACTTCACCGCGGAAGCCTGCTTTTCGCTTTGCTAAATCTTTTTCAATTAGTGGCCGCTTTTCAAAATTCGGTGGCAACCTATTCAATAATGCTTCACAAGCTAGAATTTTAAGGGGAATGGTTCTTTTTTTTACAATCAACATGTTCACTCCTTATTTAATATACATATATCTTCAATCTTAATATAAGAATTCCTCTTTTTTAAATTACCATTTGTAAATCCCGTGCCGTACTATTGTACATCTTACAAAAATATGATAAATTTAAAATATTGTAGTTGTGCGTTTTCGGGAGGTGGCCTTGATGCATACATTATTTATTGTTTTATTAGCGATTGTTTCTGTCGGACTTATACTTGTGGTGCTTCTTCAATCTGGTAAAAGTGCTGGTCTTTCAGGTGCAATTTCAGGAGGAGCGGAACAGCTTTTTGGGAAGCAAAAAGCACGCGGTCTTGATTTAATTCTACACCGCATCACAGTTGTTCTTTCTGTTTTATTCTTTATTCTGACTATTTTAGTTTCGTATTTCGCATTATAAAAAATTGCCTGGCCTTACGAAGGTCAGGTTTTTTTTCGTTTGTTAAAGATGGTTTTTATTGGATTGTAATCCNNGTTAAAAATATAGATAATCAAGTTAATCAAACGTTTGTTAATACGCCAAAAACCTTGTTAAAATCAATAATCGTACGCTTTTAATCAAACGTTTAATTAAGAAAAAAGGAGTCTTACATAGATGAAAATTGTAGCACCGAAGCCGTTTACCTTTGGAAATGGAAAACGCGCGGTATTGCTGTTGCATGGATTTACAGGGAACACAGCGGACATGAGAATGCTCGGACGTTTTCTTGAAGGGAAAGGGTATACCTGCCATGCGCCACTTTATAAAGGACACGGGGTTCCACCGGAGGAACTGATTTCTACGGGACCTGATGACTGGTGGAAAAATGTCATGGAAGGGTACGAGTTTTTGAAAAATAAAGGCCATCAGGAGATAGCTGTGTGCGGCTTGTCATTAGGCGGCGTATTTTCACTAAAATTGGGTTACACTGTACCTATAAAGGGAATTACTACGATGTGTGCGCCGATGTATATAAAAAGCGAAGAAGTGATGTATGAAGGAATTCTGCAATATGCCCGGGAATATAAAAGGCTGGAAGGAAAAACCGAAGAGATCATTGAGCAGGAAATGAATGAATTCCGCAAGACGCCAATGAAAACATTAAAGGCTCTGCAAAATCTGATCTCTGATGTCCGTCAGAATGTGGATACAGTTTATTCACCGACATTTGTTGTACAGGCACGGCATGATCACATGATTAATACAGACAGTGCCAATATTATTTATAACGCAGTTGAAACAGATTTAAAGCAGCTGAAATGGTACGAAGAATCTGGGCATGTCATTACGTTCGATAAAGAGAAAGATATGCTGCATGAGGACGTCTATCAGTTTTTAGAAAGACTTAATTGGGAAGAATAATAGAAACGAACCTCGAGAGGGAGGGAAAAGTAAATGGAAAATATTCAACAGATTATTGATAAGCTCCTTTATTATATGAAGGATGAGGCTTACAAACCTTTGACGGTGCAAGAAATGGAGGCGGCATTTGGAATTGAGGATTCATCCGATTTCAAGGACTTCGTCAAGGCATTAGTACAAATGGAAGAAAAAGGGCTTGTTGTAAGAACAAGAAGCAATCGTTACGGACTGCCGGAAAAAATGAATCTGATCCGCGGTAAGCTAACGGGTCATGCAAAGGGTTTTGCCTTCGTCATACCTGAAGAGCCAGGGATGGATGATATTTTTATTCCGCCAAATGAAACGAACAACGCGATGCATGGAGATATCGTCCTAGCACGAGTCAGCTCGGAAAGCTCAGGACAAAGAAGAGAAGGAACCATCGTCCGAATATTAGAACGTGGGATTCAGCAAATAGTTGGAACCTACACAGAGAGTAAGCATTTTGGTTTTGTTCTGCCTGATGATAAGAAGTTTACAAGCGATATTTTTATTCCGAAAAATGCATCCTTAGGGGCAGTGGAAGGTCATAAAGTGGTAGTGAAGCTGACTACTTACCCAGAAGGCAGGAAAAGTGCAGAAGGGGAAATCATTCAAATTCTCGGTCACAAAAATGATCCGGGTGTGGACATCCTGTCAATCATACATAAACACAATCTGCCAATGGCTTTTCCGGATGAAGTGATTGATCATGCAAATAGTACACCTGATACAATTGCGGAAAGCGATCTAGAAAACCGCCGCGATTTAAGAAATGAAACGATTGTGACGATTGATGGGGCTGATGCAAAGGATTTGGATGATGCCGTTACCGTGACAAAATTAGAAAATGGAAATTACAAGCTTGGCGTACATATAGCAGATGTTTCACATTATGTGACGGAAGATTCCCCTATTGACCGGGAAGCATCTGACCGGGGAACGAGTGTCTATCTAGTCGATCGGGTGATACCGATGATTCCTCACCGTCTGTCAAATGGCATTTGTTCATTGAATCCGCAGGTGGACAGATTGACCTTATCATGCGAAATGGAAATTACCTCGAGTGGAGAGGTTATATCACATGAAATCTTCCAGAGTGTGATTAAAACAACGGAGCGGATGACGTATTCGGATGTGAATAAAATTCTTGAGGATCAGGATGAGGAACTGCTGAAGCGTTACGATCCGCTAATCCCAATGTTTCAGCTTATGGGAGAGCTTGCTCAAATTTTACGAGAAAAGCGGATGAAGCGCGGTGCCATTGATTTTGATTTTAAAGAGGCAAAAGTAATTGTGGATGAAGAAGGAAAGCCAAATGATGTTGTTCTTCGTGAACGTTCTACAGCAGAAAGGCTAATTGAAGAGTTTATGCTTGCTGCCAATGAAACGGTGGCTGAGCATTTCCATTGGCTGGATGTTCCGTTCATCTATCGTATACACGAGGATCCGAAAGAGGATAAGCTAAGAAGATTTTTCGAGTTTATTACGAACTTTGGTTATTTAGTTAGAGGAACGGCCAATGCTGTACATCCGCGGGCATTACAGGAAATAATCGAAGAGGTGCAAGGAAAGCCGGAAGAAATGGTAGTTTCGACGGTGATGCTTCGCTCGATGCAGCAGGCTAAATATTATCCGGAAAGCCTGGGACACTTCGGGCTGTCAACGGAGTTTTATACGCATTTTACTTCACCGATTCGCCGTTACCCTGACTTAATTGTCCACCGGTTAATCCGAACGTATTTAATTCAAGGCAAGCTAGATGCAACGACAAGAGAAAAATGGAATGTCCTATTACCGGATATTGCCGAGCATACCTCCAATATGGAACGAAGAGCAGTTGACGCGGAGCGGGAAACAGACGAGCTGAAAAAAGCTGAATATATGGAAGATAAAATTGGCCAAGAATATGATGGAATTATTAGCTCTGTTACGAACTTTGGGATGTTTGTTGAGTTGCCGAATACGATTGAAGGTCTAATTCATGTTAGTTATATGACGGATGATTACTACCGTTATGATGAACGCCATCTAGCAATGATTGGTGAACGTACAGGCAATGTCTTCCGAATCGGGGATGAAATTACGGTTAGAGTGATTAAAGTAAATAAGGAAGAGCGTTCTATCGATTTTGAGATTGTTGGCATGAAGGGGACCCCTCGGAGAAGGGATTCCAAAGAATTACCGAAGATTATCCGAACTGGCAGCAGCGAGCGAAAGCCTCGTAAAGGGAAATCTGAACAAGGCCAAGGAAAAAATAATAATGGCAAAGATTCAGGAAAAAGTCCAAGAAAGAAAAAGAAGTTTTACGACAATGCCCCAAAAGCGAAGAGAAAGAGTAAAAAGCGTTAGTTTATAATATTAGAGGGCCTTTATCAATTTTAGGCTCTCTTTTTCAATCCACCTAGGCTCTTAATTGAGCGAGCCTTGGAAATTTGCTACAATGAGGTTATCGAAAAATTCCTTTCTGCTAGTTAGCCCCCAAAAGGTTTTGTTCTTGCAGAAGAGAATGTAAGGGGGAAATGTCATGCCAAAGGGCGCAGGAAAAATGATTGCCCAAAATAAAAAGGCTTATCATGATTTTGCAATAGAAGAAACCTATGAAGCTGGAATTGTCCTTCAGGGAACTGAAATCAAATCTATTCGTGCAGGCAAAGTTAACTTAAAAGATTCGTATGCCAGAATTGAAAAAGGAGAAGTTTTTCTCATTGGGATGCATATTAGCCCATACGAACAGGGAAACCGCTACAACCATGATCCATTGCGGACAAGAAAGCTGCTTCTTCACGGAAAAGAAATCAGCAAATTGATCGGCGACACGAAGGAAATTGGTTATTCAATTGTTCCATTAAAGCTATATTTGAAAAACGGCTTTGCGAAGGTGTTAATCGGCCTTGCAAAAGGTAAGAAGAAATACGATAAACGTGAAGATCTGAAAAAGAAAGAAGCGAAACGTGAAGTAGACCGTGCTTTCCGCGAAAGACAGAAGATGTAGGATTGTTTTACAAAAACTTACAATTGAAATTGTGGTTAGATGTGCTATAATAATAACTGTCACGAGGCAGTGACACATAACTTTAGCTCAGCTAAACTTGAGCATTCCGTTAGTTGTCAGCATGCAGAATAAGCTTCGGTGCAGACCTTTTATAATGGGGACGCTACGGATTCGACAGGGATAGTTCGAGCTTAGGTCGCGAGTCGAGGGGATCGGCCTCGTTAAAACGTCAAAGCCTATAACTGGCAAACAACAAAACAATTTCGCTTTAGCTGCTTAATAGCGCTTAGCGGTTCGCCCCTCCATCGCCCATGTGGTAGGGTAGCGGACTCACTCTAAGTGGGCTACGCCGGATCTCACCGTCTGAGGGAAAAGGAAGAGCACAACCAGACTAGCTGACCGGACGCCTGTCGATAGGCATAAGGATCAGCGAAGCGCGAATATATCGACTACACTCGTAGAAGCTTAAGTGCCGATGTTTCTGGACGAGGGTTCGACTCCCTCCGTCTCCACCAAATACATATTTGGTGGTTTTTTATTTGTCTTGTGACTTAAACCATAAAAGTGTCAAGGTGACATCCTTATGCTTTAAAAAGGAAGGTTACATTCTTATGCTTTAAAAACACAGTTGAGTATCATAAAACTACACTTTTTGATTCATTACTAATAGTATTCATTATTAAGTATTGTTAAAGGCCATCTTTTGATGGTCTTTTTTATTTGATGTATGACGAAAGATATTTTAGGAGGAAAAGAACTCGTTATAGGTGTAGTTATATAAAAAAGATTGATCATTTAAAATAAAATTCGATTATTTAAAATAAAGTTTGATTAAAAATCCTGTGTTGATAGGCAGGATTTTTTCTTATTCCACAATCGGGCCATTTTCTTGAATAAAGTTGGAAGGTTATGTGTTATAAATTTAAGTTGATCAAAAAAGGAAATTTATGGAGTTTGCAGAATTAGTTAACGAATA
>NZ_JBALOZ010000016.1:0-20849 GCF_036965125.1 Bacillus sp. JJ1503 | reverse complement strand
CACGTTTCCTGTCCAATAACCTTCCGCACAAAAAAAGCCGCTCCCGGACATTCATCCAGCGGGCGGCTTTTCCTAAAAAATTAAGCTTGTATCTTTAATTTTTCCTTTAGCTCTTCCACATAGTGCTGAACACTTTGTGCGGCGATACTGCCGTCTCCTGTTGCGGTTACGATTTGACGGAGCTGCTTTTCACGGATATCGCCCGCTGCGAAAATGCCTGGGACCTTTGTTTCCATATTCTCGTTCGTTTCGATATATCCGTTTTCATTTGTAATGCCGAGATTTTCGAAAGGCTTTGATAGTGGGAGCATACCAACGTAAACAAACACACCATCTGCTTTGTATTCTTGCTCTTCGCCTGTTTTAGTTGACACAAGAGTAAGGCTTCCTACCTTGCCGTCCTTCTCGTTAATTTCCTTAACCGTATGACTCCAGATAAATTCAATTTTATCATTGTCGAAGGCACGCTTCTGCAAAATCGCTTGTGCGCGAAGCTCATCACGGCGATGGATAATCGTTACCTTTGTAGCAAAGCGAGTTAAGTAGACGCCTTCCTCAACCGCTGAATCTCCGCCTCCGATTACGACAAGCTCTTTCCCTTTAAAGAAAGCACCATCACAAACCGCACAATAAGAAACGCCGCGGCCGCCTAATTCCTTTTCGCCTGGGGCACCCAGCTTCTTATACTCGGCACCGGTTGTAATAATCACAGCGCGGGCTTTGTATTGCTTAGAGCCTGCCACAACAGTTTTAAACTCTTCCCCATCGATAATTTCCTTAATATCGCCATATGCATATTCTGCACCAAACTTTTTAGCGTGCTCAAACATTTTCGTTGATAGATCTGGACCTAGAATATGATCAAAGCCCGGATAGTTTTCAACCTCTTCTGTGTTTGCCATTTGCCCGCCTGGAATACCGCGTTCAATCATCAGGGTGGACAGGCTGCCTCTAGATGTATATACAGCCGCGGTCATCCCAGCTGGACCCGCTCCGATTATAATAACATCATAAATTTTTTCTTCAGACACGTTGCTTCACTCCTTCAATAAAATAGCCTACTTCTACATATATTCGGCTATATCAATTAGACATATTTTTATTATAGCCTTCCTACATTCATCCTATAAAAATTAGGAGAATATGTCTAAATATCTGCTCGTGAAGAAGTAATTGTTTTCAGAAGCTTCACATATTTGCCTAAAGTGGAGGACGAGATTCCGTACTTTTCAGCTATGTGCTGCTGAGATCCTTTTCCCTCTCTCGCTTTGATCCAAGTATATTCAACAGCTGCTGCCCATGCTGCATCATTTTTTATGAGCTGATTTTGATTAATGGCCTCAACAAAAACGGTAAACCACATTAGAAATAATCCTGCTTCGACCGTGCCAATCGGGTGGTAGTTCTTATACAATATCGCGGCAACATCATGAATGGGGGTTGATTTTCCTCCCTTACGGATAAAGGATACATATTCCCTCTCCAAATGGGAGAATTTAAAGTTTTGATTCATTTCCTTTGAAGCCAGCAGTTGTTCTTTTCCATCTGACATGGCCGTTAAGAACAGGGCAAATAGACGCTCTTCAATATGTTCACTATCCAGCTTTTTAAGGATGGAAGCATGATGATTTTCAAATCCGCTTTTTTGCTCCTTTTCATCATTCCAAGGCTCGAAGCCAGCTTTATCTGGATTTAATTCAACCGCTTTTTCCCAGGCTGATTTTGCGATTTGTTCTCTCCCGGTAAAATGGGCAGCATAGGACAGCCAATAATAAAAAGCCCCATCTCCATCAAAGCCTTTTTTCTGAAGCCTTCTAAGCCAAGAAAAAGCGGATTCGTACTCGCCAATTAATGCTAGTGTTGCCCCAAGCTTAAATTGGTGCTCAATGGATAATGGTTTGATTTTTTTCAGGACCTCTTTAAGCGCCTTTACTTCCTTATAATCCCGCTCGTAAAAGGCAAAAACAAGCTTGTTGCACAAAGCATGCAGGTTCCCTGGATTTTCTTCAAAAACCTTGTCTAGAATATCAGCAGCCTTTTGGATTTCTCCGAGATAAAAATAGGCAAGGGCCAAATTGTTATAAGCCGACCAATATTCGGGATATTCATCTATGACAGAGTTCAGAATTTCAACGGCTTTTGGAAAATGACCAGATTCCAACAGTTCTCTGGCCTCCTCCTGTTTCGTAATGAGATCATCCTGCTCGTAAAGCATCTCATCCATATCTTCCGCTTCCATCGTCAGCAGTTCGAGAAGATCGAGCGTTTCCTCGGCAAATTCTCCATCCTCGTCTAATTCCATATATAAATTCGCATGGTGATAAGCATCCTTAAAGTAACCTAGATGAGCATAGTTATTGGCAAGAAAATAATGGCATTCCACCATATCCGCATCAAGCTCTTCAATAATTTCCAGAAAAAGCTTATTCGCCTGCTGGTACTCACCTAATTCCGAACAAATAACAGCTAATTGGCAGACAATCATGGGCTCATAGGGCTCTAGCTGTACCGCGCGCTGTAAATATTTTTTTGCTTTATAAAGATCCCTTTTGTGGTAAGCCTTCAAGCCTTTTGCAAAATAATACTCACCTGTCGGGTTAAATAATAGTAATTTTCCTGTTGTTTGTCTTGCTTTAGAGTCTTTGCTCATGAAATCCTCCACTTTCTTATTAACTCAAGTAGTATATCACAAGAACAAGCTGTTGGAGAAGGGATTGGAGAATATTAACTTATTTAGAAAGCCCCTCTTATGAAGTGCTTATTTAAGTACAACAAGGTAAACCTTTGCATACAAATAGCAATAATGCCTTATATGAAGGTAATAAATTGTAACATGCATTTTTTTGAAAATTTTAAAGTAATTTCTAATTGTATCTGTTATTTTATTTTTATACGAATGATCTAAACATGAGGTGTGACATCATGAAACGAAATGTAAGGATACAGGGAATCGGGTCCTATTTGCCGAAACGGTTAGTAACGGCTTCAGAAATTGATCAAATGATTGGTGCAGAGGGTGGCTGGTCGGAAAACAAATCTGGAGTGAAGCAGCGGCATTTTGTTGAAGATGAAACGGCTTCGTTTATGGGAGCGGAGGCAGCTAAGCTTGCTCTACAAGACGCACGTATGTCCTTTTCCCAAATTGCGCGGGGCTATTCAAGACATTGAATACACGTTCTTCTATAATAAGCATCTTCCTCTGAAATCATGATGGATTTGGGCATTTTTGAAAGGATTGACGGACTGGGTTGTCGAACCGATGGCGCGGAGGATGAAATTTTAACGGTGCTTAAATTTGGAAATCCATCATATTAATGCGATATTTTCGTTAGAACCACCCCATTGTCTTGACTGCTAACCACTATTCATTAGGTTAATTGGAGGATAGATGGATGGATATACGGTTCCGAGCTATACAAGTATCTTCAAGTAAACGGGATGGACAGTGGAGGATTATCATCATTGCCTGAGGATGGAAACCAGTACGAAATATTAACGAACATTAGTGATATGATAGTATCAATATATCAACGACTTTCTGATCTATTCAAGAATTAAATGAGGAGCAGACTTCACACCTGCTCCTCAACTGCAGATCCCTTTTCAGCATCTACTGCATTATACATATTCTGTTTTTTTGCTAAACTGAATCACAGGAGAGGACTCTTCCTGTATCAATGATAATATCACTTTCCTGAACAAACGTGTCTCCATCTTCATCTACTAGATTGATTCCTCTAATAAAAACATTGGCAGCACCGTCCACACCTAATCCAAACGAGGATAATACTGATTCCCCACTGAATCTTTCACCATCCGTTGTTCCTGTTGCGGAGGTTTGTAAAAACTCCGATTCTTCCCCAAATCTACAAGATGGGGCTGCAACAGATTGAGATGTAAAGTTGAAATTATTTTCAACGTTTACATCATCCCTATATGAAAAATTGATAAAGCTTTCATTTAGTTGGCAGTTAGAACAAATATTTGCATTTATTGTTATCGTGCCTGTGTGCTCAACTCCGTTAATTCTAACATCTATAGGGACTATTGTAGCAGTCGCAACCCCATTGCAAGTACAACGCCGAATTCCCACCAATTCACCTCTTTTCTGTACAAGATGCTGTATGGTATTCAGAAACAAGTAATGATGATTGGACAAACTCTATACGGTTGAACTAATCCGGCCAGAATAACTTGCCCGTCCCTTATAATACCTTTACATTATCGCTTTGTTATGACTATTACTCCGTCACAGTGAGAAAGCGGATAAAATTCACAATTACAATCATTCTTTAATGATGAATGGATCTCATTAAACACAAAATAACATTCATCATGATCCTAGTAATCAATACTCTTTCTCCGGCATTCTTCAAGATGCTCCCTTGTTTCAAAAGAAATATCGCCAATAAATATTTTACCATTTTCTTTAAGAACGGATATCAGAGTTTTTATGAATGATATTTTTGCTTTATCTGTTAAATGATGCAATGTATACGTGCTTACAATTGTTTCATATTTATTATTTTGAAACTCAGGAGGAATTCCATATCCCATTCTATTAAATTTGCTATCGGCATTTTAGATTTAGCAATTGAAATCATTTTTGATGAAAAATCTAAGCCATCTATTTGATGTCCATTTTCATATAATTTACTTGTCAATACTCCTGTCCCAAACCCAATGTCTAAAACTTTAGAGTTCTTTTTTTGCATGACTTCATTAAAAATAGTGTTAAGAATCTTTTTGTAGCCAGCGAAAGGATAGCGGTTAGTTTCTTCACTAGCCTGAACCGTCTTATCATAATTATCCGCCCATAAATTAAATCCTTGATTGTTTAACATGAATGCCCCTCCAAAAAGTTTTATTAAATTACGAGCATTCAGTTTAATCAAATGGATTACTCGTATTAACCCCAGTGAAATTCAATTTCCTCCCAATAAAATTCGCTTGGACTGGAACAAAATTTAATTCCCTTGACCAAACAGAAAGTTGACCAATATGATGAATTTCGTGGGCGACAATATGGTGTAAAATTTCATCAGTTGTATACTTGTCATGGTCCCATGGAACACTCACAATATCATCCTTTATATAGCCAATATTTGTCTCTAAAAAATCTCTTATTTCCTTTCGCAGTTCATCCGAGAGAGATTTAACCTTTTGAAGGGTATCGTAATCACTAAACTTGAATACTCTATCCTCTTTTTTTTGAATCCCCCTTACCCAGCTATATTCCACATCAATAACGTGAAAAAGTGTATATAGTATACTTTCTACACCCCCAACACGTTTTTTATTTAACTCCTCTGCCGTCAGCTGCTCACACCAATGAAACCATTCATCTCTTATCTGCCAATTGTATTCAAAGAATTTCCTTATTTTAAACACCTCGATCTATTTCCTCGCTCTCTAATAGGGATTTGCTTTTCAATCAAAAATTCCTTCTTTTTGAATGTCATTCATTACGGCATAATTGCCCAGTTGCGTAGAATCAGCACTTTTCAGTAATTTTTTATTCAAACTTTCTAAACGACAAAAATCGTTCCCCAAAAAATTAAGGAAACGCCATTCTACACCATATATTATCTTGATTTATCTACAAACACTTTTTGGTGAGTGTGTTGAAAAAGTTAAATCTTATTCAATAGAAGGTTTTGCTTTTCTCTCGAATATACTCGTAAAGTTTTTTCTATAATAAAACATCAAATAACCATGAGCGATGGTTAGCACTACTGCTAAAAGGAGTAACGAATGGTCCAGAAACAAATGAAGTAAGAAAATGTTTACTACGATTGGGGATAAAATTGCAATGGCCAATGGGGTGAATTGATTGAATAAGAGTAAAATTCCACATATAACCTCTAAAGATTTTTCCACAATTAAAAGATATTTAAATTCGAATAATGCCATGGCTTGAGGACTTGTTGGTACAATTGGATCTAATCCAAAGATAACAGCATAACCATTTAAACCTGCCCCCAAGAAAACAACACCTAAAAAATATCTGCTTACTTGCATAAGGATTTTATTCAATTTGCGCACCTCCTAGTAAAGTGTATTCGATTTAAAACAATATAGGCTTCACAGTTACCAAAAGACCGCCACCTATATAAGTAAACCGTTCAGTTTTGAGGTGCATTTCACAAAAATGACAATAAAAATAGGGTGAAAACTGACAACAGTTTTGACACACCTTTTTTATTGTTTATAGAGTTTTTTGACACTGTAAATCTAAAATGTCTTATTAAGCACTTGTGAATTGAACAAGACACATAAATAAAAGATTCAATTATTAACTTCGTTTTTGTTCTTTTTAGTCCTATATAATAGAATAGCTGAGAAGATGATTACAATTGCTCCGATTATCCCAACTAATATGGCTATCGGTTGCGACATAATAGGGAATCTCGATAATGCTACTAATATTAACCCTAAAACAAGCAAAATTACATTCTTTGTGTCTCTACTCATTTAATACACCCCCTATAATTACTATTTCGCAAACTTAATTTACGTTATATTTAATGTCCTATTTTACAATCATTATTCTTTAATTTTATTATGTCATTTCATCTGTCAATTTTCTATAAAGTTTTAAAAACCTTTATAGAAATGGAAATCGGCACAGGTTAAATCCTGTGCCAATTTCCATTTAATCAAAATGCACCTCAAAACGGAACCCTATACTATATAAGGATCCGTCTTTTTGTTCGCACTAATTTAAAGGAATCTCTGGTGTCTCAACTTTTGGAAGCTCGCCGCTCAAGCTCTCTAAGAAAGCAATAAGTGCATTAACTTCACTTTCAGTTAAATTTAAAGGACTCATTTGGACACTTTTATTCGGATGGTCCCCTCCGCCTTCATTATAGTATTGGACAACGTCCGTTAACGTTTCTAGGCTTCCGTCATGCATAAACGGTGCAGTATGGGCAACACCTCTTAAACCGGAAGTTCTAAATTTCCCTTTATCTTCTTCTTTCCCTGTTACATTGAAACGGCCATCATCGCCGGACATCCCTAAATTATAATAGTTATGATCTGATAATAATGGTCCTGCGTGACAAGAAATACATCCTGCTTTTCCGACAAATAATTTCATTCCATCTTTTGCATCAGCACTAATTGCATCTTCTTCCCCTTGAAGATAACGATCAAATGCCGTATCGGAAATAACAATTGTCCGTTCAAATGCAGCGATAGCCTTTGCAATATTATCAGCTGAAATTTTATCATTAAAAACCGTGTTAAATTGCTCTACATATGTAGGTACACCATTTAATTCAATAACTAATTCATCCAAGTTTTGGTTCATCTCGACTTCAGATTGAATTGGACCTAAAGCTTGTTCTTCTAAACTACCTGCTCGCCCATCCCAGAAATTAGCTGCATAATAGCCAGAATTGATGATTGTTGGACTGTTTCTTGGACCTTTAAAACCTTCAAAACCAATAAACTTTTCCATTCCATCCCCGAAGCCTGCTCCTGGAGCATGGCATGACATACAGCTCTGTACGTTGTTCCCGGATAGTTGTGGGTCATAATATAACGTCTTTCCTAACTCTACTTTTTCATCAGTCATTGGATTGTCTGCTGGAATCGGCATCTCACCTAATGGCTCGAACTTCGCTTTCGCTGCCTCTAGCTCTGGGTCTTTAACATCTTCTTTCACTATTGCATCTTTGTTAGTGTCTTCCGGTACTGCCGCACCTTCATTCTTGCTACAAGCGCCAAGGATTGCAAGAAGTAACATGACTAATAAAACATAGCTAACTTTTTTCATAAAAATGCCCTCCTATATTTCACTTTGCGAAATTGGAAGTTTAGGGTATTTTTTCCTCCAACTTCAAATTAATTATATTATTAAAATTATTCTTATTTACTAGTCATTTTCGAAAACATTGTGACATATTTCACAATGTTACGTTTGCCCGTTATTTATATTGAAAACATAATTAAATCAAAATTACTCTTAGTAGGTACAAATAATGCAAAGGGCAATAAATCTTGTGGAAAACGATTCTATCGTAGAAAAACACCAGTGACTTCGGAACAATCAAAGAAAAGCTCCTGCGATGACTAATCACAGAAACTTTCCTTTTTATCCACCCCCGAAGAAAAGCTATACTAAAAAAACCAAATCATTATGTGATTTGGTCTCCTCATTCATACCCTATATATGCGCTTCCTCTATTCAGCTGATTTCTTTTCATGTCTTTTATCCAAAACACTCAACACTTCTTTAAACGGAAGCTCCTGCTCTCTAAGTAAAACGAGTAAATGATAAAGCAGATCGGCCGCTTCCCATTTTAACTCTTCTTTGTCGCGGTTTTTCGCGGCGATGATGACCTCAGCTGCTTCTTCTCCAACCTTTTTTAAAATTTTATCTACGCCTTTTTCAAATAAATAAGTCGTGTAGGCTCCTTCAGGTCGTTCCGCTTCCCGCTCTTTAATCAATTTTTCAAGAGACAAGAGAATGCTATAATCTGATAGGCTGCCAGCAGATTCGCCCGATTGATAAAGGCTCTCCTCAAAACAGCTTACTGCCCCAGTATGGCAAGCAGGTCCAGCTGGAGCTACGAGCAACACAATCGAGTCTTTATCACAGTCAAATTTCATTTCAACAATTCGCTGGGTGTTCCCGCTTGTTGCTCCTTTATGCCAAAGCTCCCGTCTAGAACGGCTGAAAAACCACGTTTCACCTGACTCGATTGATTTTTCAAGAGATTCCCGGTTCATGTAAGCTAATGTCAAAACTTCGCGTGTAGTCGCATCCTGAACGATTGCCGGGATGAGGCCTTTTTCATCAAATGATAGCTCCTCGATATTCATCGGACAGGCACTCCTTTTTCCTTTAAATAAGCCTTCACTTCAGCTACTGACGTTTCTTTATAGTGAAAAATTGAAGCAGCCAACGCCGCATCTGCTTTCCCCTCCACAAAGGCTTCGGCAAAGTGCTCCGCGTTTCCTGCACCTCCTGAAGCAATAACCGGAATCGTCACCGCTTCACTAACGGCTTTTGTTAAAGCAAGATCAAACCCATTCTTCTCTCCATCTGAATCCATGCTTGTTAGCAAGATTTCGCCAGCACCAAGCTTAGCCACTTCCTTCGCCCACTCGATGACTTCCCATTCGGATGGCGTCCGGCCCCCGTGAGTATATACACGCCATGATCCAAGCTCTGGATCGTACTTGGCATCAATCGCGACAACGATGCATTGTGAACCGAAAAACTCGGCTCCCTCTGTAACCAAATTCGGATTGTTAACCGCAGCTGTATTCAGAGAAACCTTATCTGCCCCTGCTCGTAAAATTCTTTTCATATCCTCTAATGAGTTGATGCCGCCGCCAACTGTAAACGGGATCGCCAATTCAGAAGCAACCGCCCGAACGACCTCAACCATCGTTTTTCGGCCTTCAACGGAAGCAGATATATCTAGAAAAACAAGCTCATCAGCCCCTTGCTCATCATAAAAACGGGCAAGCTCCACTGGATCACCTGCATCACGAAGCTGCACAAATTGAATTCCTTTCACAACGCGGCCCTCTTTTACATCTAGGCATGGAATTATGCGTTTTGTCAGCATGTTACTTCACCTCTCCCAATGCTTCCTTCACTGTAAAGCGCCCTTCGTAAATGGCTTTTCCGACAATGGCGCCTGTTACCCCATCATCGTAAAATTCTTTTAAACTAGTTAAATCAGAAAGCTTACTGACTCCCCCAGAAGCGATAACACTTTTTCCTGTTTCTTTTGCCAACAGTCTGACTGCTTCAATATTTGGACCGGCAAGCATGCCATCTGTTGCAATATCTGTAAAAATAAACGTCTCTGCTCCGGCATCCGCGAAGCGTTTACCTAACTCAACCGCCTTCACTTCAGAAGTGTTCAGCCAGCCGTGCGTTGCTACATAGCCGTCCTTTGCATCTAAGCCTACAGCAATTTGATTGCCATATTTCCTGATCATTTCAATCGCGAAATCTGGTTTCGAAACAGCAACGCTTCCGATGATCACACGGGAAATTCCATTTTCCAAATAATGAGCAATATCGGTTTCGGTTCGAATGCCGCCGCCAATTTGAATATGAGTCTTTAGCTCCTTGGCTGCCTTTATAACAGAAGCGTCATTGACTCTTTTTCCATCCTTTGCTCCATCTAGGTCGACCATATGGATCCAGCTTGCTCCTTCATCTGCAAACTTTTTTGCCATATCAAAAGGAGAATCCCCATATACCGTTTCTTGATTATAATCTCCCTGTAGCAAGCGGACACACTTGCCGCCTCGCATATCAATTGCTGGATAAATGGTAAAGCTCATTTTTCGGTCATCCTTTCCCATACAATTCCAGTAAAATTACTTAAAAGCTCCATGCCTAATTGTCCGCTTTTTTCTGGATGAAATTGCATCCCATATATATTTTCTTTTCCGACAACAGCCGGGACTTTTACATCATAGCTGCTTTCCGCGATAACGACGCTCTTATCGTCTGTATCTACATAATAAGAGTGAACGAAGTATGCAAAATTTTCATGTACTGATTGAAGAAGCGGCGATGGCTGAACAAAAGTAAGACGATTCCAGCCCATATGCGGGACTTTATACGGCACTCCGTCCTCTGAAACTCCAGGAAATCTTCTCACAGAACCCGGCAGCAGCTGAAGCCCCTTTGTCAGCCCGTTCTCTTCACTTTCTTCAAATAATAGCTGCATGCCTAAACAAATCCCAAGCAGCGGTTTCCCAAGCTGTACGTATTCTTTTATCATGCTCGCTAATTCCAATCTTTCTAAAAGCTCCATCGCATCTTTAAAGGAGCCTACACCAGGAAGAATCAGCCCATCTGCCTTTTGCAGTTCTCCTCTTTTTTCAGAAATAAAGTAAGAGGTGTCTAATCGCTCAAGTGCCTTGCTGACACTAAAGAGATTACCCATTCCATAGTCAATAATCCCGATCATTTACAACAGCCCTTTCGTAGATGGCACTCCTTTAATGTTAGGGTCAATCGTTGTCGCCTCATGTAAAGCTCGTCCTAATGCTTTAAAAATCGCTTCAATTATATGATGTGTATTTTGACCATAGTGAACAATCACATGCAGATTCATTCTTGCTTCAAGGGCAAGCTTCCATAGGAATTCATGCACAAGCTCTGTATCAAAGGAGCCCACCTTTTGGCTTGGAAACTCCGCTCTCATTTCGAGGTGTGGGCGATTACTTAGATCAATGACCACCTGCGCCAGCGCTTCATCCATCGGCACAAACGCATTTCCATATCGTTTAATTCCTTTTTTGTCGCCAAGAGCTTCCCTTAATACTTGTCCAAGGCAAATGCCGATGTCTTCTGTTGTATGGTGATCATCCACTTCAATATCACCTTTTGCATCGACTGTTAAATCAAATTGCCCATGCTTTGAAAAAAGGTCAAGCATATGCGTCAAAAACGGGACTCCCGTTTCCAGCTTGCTAGCTCCCTGCCCATCAATATTAAAAGCCAAATATATGTCCGTTTCATTCGTTTTCCTTTTAATTTCTGAAGTTCTTGTCATGTTTTCTCCTCCTGGCGGGACTTGGGGTGATTTTATAACTACCTTCACGACTGACTTTCTGTGCGGAAGGGCGTTTTGAACCTTTTATAACTACCTTCACAACTCGTTTTCTATACGGAAGGGCGTTTTGAACTTCTTCTGTCCCGATTTGTGATAAACCTAGGACAAGGGACTCCCCCCTGACCTTTATTTCTTCAATCTTATATCAATTGCGCGTGCATGGGCTTCGAGGCCTTCAAGCCGGGCAAATGCCGAGATTTTTTCCCCGTTTTCTTTTAGGGCTTTTTCACTGTAATAAACAATGCTGGATTTCTTCTGAAAATCCTCTACATTAAGCGGACTGGAAAAACGGGCTGTGCCGTTTGTTGGCAATACATGATTAGGGCCGGCGAAGTAATCACCAACAGGTTCAGGACTAAAGCGTCCGAGAAAAATCGCTCCTGCATGTCTGATTTTTCCTAGAAGCTCGAGCGGATTTTCCGTTACAATTTCTAAATGCTCGGGAGCAAGGCTATTAATCGTTTCAACTGCTTCTTCCATTGTTTCTGCCACATAAATCGCTCCGAAATTTTCAATCGATTGTGCAGCGATTTCCTGACGAGGCAGTGAAGCCAATTGCTTCTCCACTTCAGCTGAAACAGCCTTTGCCAAGCTCTCTGATGGGGTGACGAGGACACTGCAGGAAAACGCATCATGCTCGGCCTGCGATAATAAATCGGCTGCCATTTCATCTGGTTTTGCCGTATCATCTGCTAAAATCGCAATTTCACTTGGGCCCGCGATCATATCAATATCGACATCGCCAAACACTTCCCGTTTCGCCAAGGCAACAAATATATTTCCTGGCCCCGTGATTTTATCTACAGGTGCAATCGTTTCCGTTCCATAAGCCAATGCCGCAACAGCTTGAGCACCGCCCACTTTATAAATCTCCTCTGCTCCAACCTCCTGAGCAGCTACTAGAACCGCTGGCGGAAGCTTCCCTGTTTTTTTATCAGGGGGAGAAGTGATAACAATTCGTTTGACCCCTGCAACCTTGGCAGGCAGCACGTTCATGAGCACTGAGGATGGATAAGCAGCTGTTCCGCCTGGCACGTATAGGCCAACTGAATCTAGCGGAGTTACCTTTTGTCCAAGAACCGTACCATTTTCTTCGGTTGTCATCCATGATGGGCGCAGCTGTTTTTCGTGAAAAGACCGAATATTTGCCGCAGCCTCTCGGATTATTCCCAAAATCCGATCATCTATTTCTTCATAAGCTTCCCTTTTTTCATCCTCCGTAACAGCAAAATGAGTTAAGGTGATCCCATCGAATTTTTCCGTAAAGGCTGATAATGCGGCATCTCCATCTGCTCGAACCTGCTCAATAATGCCCTTCACAATCGCCCGCTGTTCTTCTGTTCCGCTATCGACAGACCTTTTGATGGACACACCTTCATTTATTTTCAAAATCCGCATTCGTTTCACTCCTTAGAGGGCATCAAAGCTCTGCAATCTTTTCACTTCACTTAAACGTTCGACAAGCTCACTGATCCGATTATCCTTCATTCGAAAGCTTGCTGGATTGACGATTAATCTGGAGGTGATGTCGACTATCCGCTCATATTCAATCAGGCCGTTTTCCTTTAACGTTCTCCCCGTTGAAACAATATCAACAATCCGGTCTGCTAAGCCAATTAATGGCGCCAGTTCAATCGACCCGTTCAGCTTAATAATTTCAACCTGCTCCCCTTGCTCACGGAAATAAGCTGCCGCGACATTCGGGTATTTCGTTGCCACCTTAGGGGCTACGTTATTCATTTTCGTGTTTGGGACGCCTGCCACAGCGAGGTAGCACGCACTTATTTTCAAATCAAGCAACTCGTAAACATCACGCTCTTCCTCAAGCATGACATCCTTCCCCGCAATCCCAAGGTCAGCGACCCCATGCTCTACATAGGTTGGGACATCCATAGGCTTTGCTAAAATAAACCGAAAGCTTTCTTCCGGCACATCAATAATCAGTTTTCTTGAATCATCAAACTCTGGGGGGAGACGAAATCCAGCTTGGCGAAGCAGTTCAACCGCGTCTTCAAAAATTCTCCCCTTTGGCATAGCGATGGTTAAAGCATCCTTCATATTCCTGTCTCCCTCCCCGCTTTGCCGACTAAAAAGGTGATGTCTTCATATTGATTCGTACATTGATCAATGTCCTTCACCCCATTGATATCTTGTAAAACTACTCTTTTTCCAATGCTTCTCTGCTCCTTAGCAACTTGATAAGCTTCCTTCCGCCGTTCCGGACTAAATAATATACAAGTGGCTTGTGGCTCCATTTCTTCGTCCTTAAGGGCCTCAAGCAGGCGGTCAATTCGTATGGCAAAGCCAGTCGCTCCGGTTGCCTTCCCGAATTTTTGCAGTAATTGATCATAACGGCCGCCGCTAGCAATCGGAAAACCAACATTACCCGCATATACCTCGAAAAGGATTCCCGTATAATAGCTCATATGACTCACAAGTGTTAAATCAAATTTCACCTTTTCCACGAGCCCATAGTCATCCATCATTTCATATAACTGCTGGAGCTGAAGAACATCCTTTCTGCCCAAGTCATTCTCAAGGAGGCTATAAGCCATTTCAATCACTTCTGCTCCGCCTCTTAGCTTTAGAAAATCTAGCAGCCGTTGCTTATCAATCGATGAGAGACCGAGTCCCTTCACATGCTCCCGGTAGCCAACATAGTTTTTCTCATATAAGAATCTTGTCAACGCATCAACTCTTTCCTCTGTTCCTAAGATTTGCAGAAAAAGAGTGCGGGTCAATCCGATATGCCCAACAGAAAGCTGAAAATCCTCAAGCCCAGCTTCCTGTAAGGAACTTATAATTAAAGCGAGCCCTTCTGCATCAGCACTAATCGTATAATCGCCAATGCATTCTACCCCAATTTGTTCAAATTCCGCCGGCCGTCCGCCCTCTCTTTGCTGGGCGCGAAACACATTGGCTGAATAAGCAAGGCGGATAGGCAAATCATTTTTTAACAAACGCGAAGCGGCTACTCGCGCAATCGGAGCTGTCATATCTGGGCGAAGGACAAGTGTGTGCCCTTCTTGATCCAGCAGTTTAAATAATTGCTGATCTAATATCGCTGAAGCTGATCCTACTGTTTCATAGTATTCTAGTGTTGGAGTTTCAATAAACTGGTAGCCCCAGCGCTCCATTTCCTCTTCAATCGAAGCTCTTACCTTCCGTTTTCGATTAAACAAATCTGGCAATGTATCTCTCATCCCTAAGGGCTTTTCAAACATAAACAAGCGGCTCAAATCCGTTCACCTCGTATCTTAAATAGCTAAATGCTTTAGTTCGCTAATATGGTAGTAAGTTAAAGATTATTTTATCGCTTATAATTACTTACGTCAACCATTTAATAACTATAATTTTCGAGCAATATCGAAAATTGAAGCAGGATTTTTGTACAAAAAAATAGAGACTCTCTAATAGAGTCCCCATCTTATTGCTTCATTTTCGGATCGAGGGCATCTCGAAGTCCATCTCCCATCAGGTTGAATCCTAATACAGTCAGCATAATAGCCAGCCCTGGGAAAATTAATGTCCAAGGTGCTTGTGTGATATAGTTTTTAGAATCGGCAAGCATTTTCCCCCACTCTGGTGTTGGAGCCAGCGCGCCCATTCCAAGGAATCCTAATGCAGCAGCCTCTATAATAGCAGTGGCAATCGCAAGTGTTGCTTGAACGATAACAGGGGAAATACTATTCGGCAAAATATGACGAAAAAGAATTCGAGTATCCTTCATCCCTACTGCACGTGCTGCCATAATATATTCATCTTGCTTCACGCTTAGCACCTTTGACCGAACAAGTCTTCCGAAGTTCGGGATGTTAATAACCGCAATTGCGATTAGCGCATTTTGTAAAGATGGGCCTAAAATTGACACTACTGCAATGGCCAATAAAATGCTCGGAAACGCAAGCATTATATCAAAAATTCTTGAAATAATGGCGTCTACCCAACGACCATAATAACCAGCGATAATTCCAAGAATGGTCCCGAAAAAGACCGACCCTAACACAGAGAAAAATCCTACCCAAAGGGAGATTCTTGCTCCATATAGAACACGTGAAAAAATATCCCGGCCGAAATCATCAGTGCCAAACCAATGCTTGCTAGAGGGGGCTTGCATTCTCTCTGCTATAACCTGGTCCCTAAAGCTATACGGAGCTATATAAGGAGCAATAATCGCTAAAATAACAAAAAAGATAACAATTCCTAAACCAACTAAAGCCAATCGGTTTTTACAAAATGACAGCCAAGCTTCCTTCCAAGGAGGAATGAGCTTTTCTTCAGAAGCAACTGGCGTAGTATTTGCCGCATTTTTTGCAAGTTCAGCCATTAACAATCCCTCCTATTTGGTATATTTAATTCTTGGATCAACGACTGCATATAACAGATCAACGATTAAGTTTATCAAAACAAAAATGGCTGCAATCACTAATATACCTGACTGGATAACTGGATAATCTCTGTACCCGATTGCATCATATAAATACCGGCCAATGCCAGGCCAGCCAAATATCGTTTCCGTTAAAATCGCTCCGCCTAAAAGCAGCCCTGTTTGCAAACCAATTACAGTTAGAACTGGAATGACCGCATTTTTTAATGAATGCTTATAAACGACCCAGAACATTCTTAAACCTTTGGCTCTAGCCGTACGAATGTAATCGGATTTCATAACCTCAAGCATCGTGGCACGCGTCATTCTTGCAATAATAGCCATCGGTATAGTCGCAAGAGCAAGACTCGGCAAGGTTAGATGTTTTAAAACTGTTGTAAACTGATCAAATCTTCCTTGAATTAACGTATCAATTAAATACAAATTGGTAATGGAGGATACTGGGTCCCTTACATTCTCTCTTCCTGTTGTTGGAAACCATCCTAATTCGTTAGAAAATCCCCATTGCATCATTAACCCCAGCCAAAAGATCGGCATGGATACCCCAATAAGTGCAAAGACCATTGCAACGTAATCAAACCATGATTTCGAGAACCAAGCACTGATAATCCCTGCATTCACACCAATAAAAACGGCAATAATCATAGCAACAAGTGTTAACTCAAACGTCGCTGCCAAGAACGGCCATATTTCCTCGTTTATGGGCCCCCTTGTCCTTAGTGAGGTTCCTAGGTCACCATGTAACAGGTTATTAAGATAATCAAAATATTGTAAGTACCAGGGCCTGTCCAAGCCTAGTTCTTTCGTTAATACCGCGATTGACTCCTTCGTTGCCCTTTGTCCAAGAATGATTTGTGCAGGGTTACCTGGAATTGCATGAATAATGGCAAAAACAATGAGTGTCATTCCAAATAATACAGGTATTAATGAAAAAACACGGCGTACCGTATATGTAAGCATTTGTTGTCACCTCTTTTATTACTAAAATAAGGAGGGAAAATTCCCTCCCCATTTTATGATTATTATTTAAATTCCACGTTTGTTAATGCTTCAGAGCCAGTTGGATGCGGCAAGTAATTTGCCACGTCTTTCGCAGCTGCTAATAATGGCGTAGAGTGTACGAGCGGAACCCATGGTGCATCATCATGGATGATTTCTTGCGCTTTTCTGTATAATTCATTACGCTTTTCTTGTTCAGGCTCTGTTTGAGCTTGAATCAAAATATCATGAAGCTCATCATTGCTGTAATAAGAATAGTTATTGCTTCCGATGCTATCTTTGTCTAGCAAAGTATAAAGGAAGTTGTCTGGATCCCCATTGTCCCCTGTCCAGCCAAGCATGAACATATCAAACTCACCTTTTGACGCTTTGTCTAAATACGTTGCCCACTCAACAGATTGGATATTAGCTTTAACACCGATTTTGCTTAAGCTTTCTTGAATAAGCTCAGCAACCTTTTGTGCCTCAGGCATATATGGACGTGCTACAGGCATTGCCCATAGATCGATTTCAAAGCCATTTTCATAACCTGCTTCTTTCAACAAAGCTTTTGCTTTTTCTAAATCATATGGGTATGGTTCGATTGCATCATTGTAGCCTTCAATTGAAGATGGCATTGGATTAACTGCCGCGTCTGCCTTTCCTCCATAGAACGCGTCAATAATCGATTGCTTATCAACTGCATGGTTAATAGCTTGACGAACAAGCTTATTATCGAATGGTTTGCGATTTGTGGTTAAACCGATATACCCAACATTCATAGATGGGCGTTCGATAATTTGTAAATTGTCATTACCTAATACAGTTGCTTCATCTGAATTATTAAGACCATCCATTAAGTCAATCTCGCCTATTGCAAGAGCGTTCAGACGAGCAGTGTTTTCTGGAATTACACGGAAGATAACTTTATTTAGCTTTGGATAGCCATCTTTCCAGTATTCTGTATTCTTTTCAATTGTAATCCTATCATTTTGCTTCCATTCAACGAATTTAAACGGACCAGTTCCAACTGGATTTTCTCTGAATTTATCTCCATACTTTTCAACAGCTGCAGGACTCGCCATGCCAAACGGTGACATCGCAATGTTCTTAAGGAACGGAGCCTGTGGTCTAGTTAGATCAAATTGAACAGTATAATCATCAACAGCCTTCACTTCTTTAATAACATGTCCCTCTTCACCTTTATATCCGCCAAACATTGAGTAGTACGGGAAGCTCTCCTCATTCCCATTCATCCAGCGGTTAAAGTTAAATACAACCGCTTCTGCATTAAAGTCAGTGCCATCATGGAATTTTACACCTTTGCGAAGTTTAAAAGTGTAAGATAAACCGTCATCAGTAACTGACCATTCTTCTGCAAGCCCTGGATTAACCGTAGTATCTTGATCGCCATACTCCAATAATGTTTCAAAGATATTTTCTGTTACTTTGAATGTTTCACCTTCTGTTGTTGAGATTGGATCAAGAGAAGTAGAATCTCCGCTACGTCCATAAACGAGTGTGTCTTTTTTCGCGGATTCGCTGCTGCCGCTGTCACCGCTGTCAGTGCTGTTAGTGCTGTTAGTGCTTCCAGCAGGTTCATTTGATTTGCCGCTGCAGCCAACTAGAAACATACTAATGGCTAATATAGAAATCAGCAGCATTTTGAAAGTCTTTGTCCTCATGTGCATTTTCCCCCATTTTTTTTTTATATCATAAGTGCTGCTTGCTACTTGTTATACAAGTGACATGCAACATAATGACCGTTTAGATTGTGTTCCTCTGGTCTAGTCGTTTTACATATATCCATACACTGTGCACACCGAGTATGGAATGCACATCCTGATGGCGGATTTGAAGGGCTTGGAAGCTCACCCTGAATTAATATTGTTTCCCTCTTCATATCAGGATCCGGTATAGGAACCGCAGAAAGAAGCGCCTGTGTATAGGGATGCTTCGGATTCTCATACAGCTCTTCACTTTCGGCCAACTCTATTAATCTACCTAAATACATCACACCAACCCGGTTGCTAATATGTCGGACAACTCCTAAATCGTGGGCGATAAATATATATGTAAGCTGAAATTCCTTTTGGATATCTTTCATTAAGTTAAGAACTTGGGCTTGGATCGAAACATCGAGTGCTGAAACAGGCTCGTCTGCGATAATAAGCTTGGGCTTTGTCATAAGAGCTTTAGCAATTCCAATCCGCTGGCGCTGCCCACCGCTGAACTGGTGCGGGTATCTTTTCGCATGGTAGCTGCTCAAGCCCACAACTTCAAGCATCTCCTTAACTTGCTTTTTTCGTTCCTCTTTCGTACCGATGCCATGTACAATTAATGGTTCCTCTAATATCTGCTCAATTGAATGGCGCGGATTCAATGATGCATATGGGTCTTGGAATACCATTTGGATATCCCTGCGTGTCTTTCTAAGTTCTGATTTACTCATACTTGTAATCTCTTTATCTTCGAAAACAACCCTGCCGTCGCTTGCTTCTATTAATCGCATGAGCAGCCTTCCTGTTGTCGATTTCCCGCAACCGCTTTCACCAACGATTCCAAGAGTCTCTCCCTTATTCACATAAAAAGAAACATCATCGACAGCCTTCACTTCTCCCTTTTTCCTGCCTAATATCCCCCCCGTTATCGGGAAATACTTTTTCAGGCCATTTACCTCAAGAAGTAACTCCGACATGTTCATCACTCCTCTCCCTCAATGTATGTAGTAAACACCGGACCTTATGCCCATCCGTCTCCATTATATTTAATTCAGGGGATTCTTCATGGCAGCGGTCAAATACCTCCGAACACCTTGCCGCAAACCTACATCCTTTATGAACCGTTCCGGGTGTCGGTACATTTCCTGGAATACTATAAAGGCGATCTTTCTTTCCTCTTAAATCAGGCACTGATTTCAACAGACCCTTCGTATATGGATGCTGAGGATTCTTCAAAATCGTTCGAACATCCCCCTGCTCAACGATTTGGCCTGAGTACATTACTATCACTCGTTCACAAATTTCTGCAACTACACCTAAATCGTGAGTGATGAGAATGATAGATGTGTTAGTTTTTTCGTTTAAATCCTTCATAAGCGCAAGAATTTGTGCCTGGATTGTTACATCAAGAGCAGTTGTCGGCTCGTCCGCAATTAACACCCTCGGATTGCAGGCCATCGCCATCGCAATCATCACTCTTTGTCTCATTCCGCCAGATAACTGATGCGGATACTCAGAGATAATTCCTTCCGCTCTTGGGATTCCAACAAGCTTAAGCAGTTCTATGCTTCTAGCCTTTGCCGCACTTTTTGATGTTGCAGTATGTAAACGAATAGCCTCCATTAACTGGTTTCCAATTGTAAAAAGGGGATTCAGTGAAGTCATTGGCTCCTGAAAAATCATCGAAATTTGATTCCCGCGGATTTTTCTCCATTCTTTTTCAGAGATATTTTTTAAATCCTTTCCTTCAAAAATAATTTCGCCGTTTTCAATTTTACCCGGAGGAGAAGGAATCAATCCCATCGTTGTTAATGAGGTTACACTTTTCCCGCTTCCTGATTCTCCAACAATTCCTAAAATCTCACCCTCGTTCAATTCGAAACTGACTCCATCAATTGCTGGTACAAACTTTTTTCCTGTTTGAAACGATACCTTTAAATCCTTTATTTGAAGAATAGGTTTTTTACTCATATTCACACCTACTTTAAATTTCTTATTTTATTATAACGTCACAAATATTATGAATATGCCAAATCTTTTAATAATTATGACATATGTGAGTAAAATGGTTTGTCGAAATTTATCCTGCGAATAGATTTTTTTACTCCCTAAATTGAGAGCCTAGCTTTCTAACTAGGAAGGCGATTTTTTACACAAAACCAA
>NZ_JBALOZ010000015.1:0-12032 GCF_036965125.1 Bacillus sp. JJ1503 | reverse complement strand
TTTATTCGCTCATATATTATATCAATGTATAAGGGGCACCAATCGCGAAAGTAGTATAGACAAATTGGGGGTATAAAATTGAATAACCAGGAAGAGTATTCTAAAGGCACTGCCAAAAACAGGAATGATATAAATATAAATAACAACTTTAGTCTATCTATTAATTTCGGTGATTCACTAAACTTATTTGCCTTAATTATAGGTTTCTTTATCATTAAAGGGATATCTAAACAATACAAAGTAAACAGGAAATTGCATAAAGAGAGTAAAGAAAAGAATGATTAATGGAGAACAGAAAAATCTGTTCTTTTAGCCATTTTCTCACTTAATGAATTAATAATAACTTTCCAGTCGCATTATTTTTAGAAATTAAGGAGGTAAAATGAAGAAAAAAACTACCAAGCTATTACTTAGTTTCTTAATAATTCTCTTGATCTGTTCAGTTCTTCTTGTATTGGTTTCCTCATTAATATTTTCCCCACAATATGTTTTTAGGACGATAGTAAATGGAAATTCAGATGTAATGGATTACAAAGTATTTCCTGAGCGGATTATTCAAAAAAGCTCTCAGCCCTATCATTACAAATACAACCTGGATGCATCTCTAAAAGTCATGCCAATAGACTATACATATAAAGGAAAAGGCAGAACAAAACCATTGAATACCATACTGGAGGAGACTAATACCACGTCTTTTATTATTGTCTACAATGACAAAGTAGTGCTAGAAGAATATAACAACGGATATGGTCAGGAAACGGTTAATACATCATTCTCAATGGCTAAGTCAATCGATTCGTTGTTAATTGGAATGGCGATTGAAGATGGTTATATTAAAAGTGTAAAACAGTCCATTGCTGATTATATAATTGAGTTCAAAGGAACAAATATGGAGAGGATTACAATTGAAGATTTACTTTTGATGCGTTCAAACATCAGCTATGAGGAAGGGAATATCTGGTTTGGAGATGATGCTAAAACGTATTATATGCCTGATTTACGTAATTTAGCGTTGACTCATAAAAATCTGACGTCAAAATACCAAGGTAAATTTCATTATAATAATTATCATCCTTTATTACTGGGCATTATTCTGGAGCGAAGTACGGGTAAACATGTATCGGAATACTTCGAAAAGGAATTTTGGAATAAAATCGGAGCTGAAAGTGATGCCTCATGGAGTCTAGATAGTAGAGAATCAGGTTTTGAAAAAATGGAAAGCGGTATTAATTTCAAAGCAATAGATTTTATAAAGATAGGCAGCATGTTAATTAATGGTGGTACGTGGAATGGGCAGCATATACTAAATGAAAAATGGATAAAACTATCTACACTTAGCGAATTCCCTTTAAATAATGGTGAATATAAAGGCTCATTCTTAGAAAATAGTAATATAGGATATAAATACATGTGGTATAGTACACCGAATCATAATGGTAGTTTAGACTTTTTTGCAATGGGAAAGTATGGACAGTGCCTATATATGTCTCCGGAAAATAATATTGTTATTTTACGAACGGGTAAATCGCCGGGAAATATAGATAGCTGGCCGGACATTTTTAAAGAAATATCAATAAAAATAGGTAAAGAATAGAAAATCAAATTTAAGTTGATAATGAAAAGTTTGTTATCCACAAAGTAAATAGGGTTGATAAATATACTAATGATTAAAAGTGTGGAGGAAACTCGTGGTATTTAGATTTTTAGGATTCGTATTCCTTTGGCGTACAATCATCTTTACTGTCACACAAAAGAACGACATATTATGGGCTATTTCTGCCTTGTGCTCAATTATTTTAATGCACTTTATATCCAAATGGCTAAGGTTAGGCGGTCTGTCTCAATTAGGGCTACAAGTGAAAAATGGATGGTTGCGTTATTTTCTTTTTGGTTGCTTAATAGGAATACTCTATCAAACACTTCGATTCAGCGTAATGTACAGCACAGGTACAATTAGAATACAATATCTATCTGTAGATACGAATGCACTCATTCTTTCGACTATTATTTTATTGATTTCAACAGCATATATCGGTTTTGCTGAAGAAATAGTATTCCGTGGTTATCTTGTAGGCATGTTACCTCATTCATCCATGTCCGTTGTATTCATTAGTGCAGTTTTATTTACTCTGGCGCATTTGATTGATGGAAATTTCGATATTTCTAGAATAGGCTTTCTTTTCTTTGCAGGATTGTTTTTTGCTATTTGTTATGTCGTGACTCAATCCTTATGGTTTGTGGCAGGAATTCATTGGTTTTGGGATTTTTCATGGTTTTACCTCGGTGCCGATGGCGGAGCCTCAAGTTCTAAAATAGTCGATGTAGCGATTAATAACGACATGTCGCCTTATTATGAATGGATGGATGTCCTAATGGTTCTTTGCTTGCTTTTACTTGTGCTATTTTTAACGAGAAAGTCCTTTTTATTACAAAAGACTTGAAAAATTGTATTTTTAATCGTATTTGTGGAAACGGGAATTGTGATTTTCCCTTTCTTACCGGGTGGGTGATTCTTTACTGTTTGCATGTGGTGCTCTTGCCGCGATGGGGGTAACTTAACATTTTTTTACTATTCATTATCTATTTTTTCGCAGTGGTAATTGGGGATATTGTAAATTATCATATCGGTAGTAAAGCAGGGACAGCCACAGCTTCAACTGCAACTTGCACATCATGTGGAACTGTGCTGCCGTACTCCTACTGCCCCTATAACTTTTCCGTCTTGGACAGAGGAATTCCTCCACCAAGAACGGAAAGTGTAAATTTTTTTAATAACCGTGCTTGGTTGGAAAGAGCTTAAAGTGTAATTTTGAATATTTTTCCTTTCCTCATAAATAACTGATTATCACTACTACTCGTATATTCTCCAATTTCTGTACCTAAACGACAATACATTGAAAATACCTTTTGATGACTTGATTTTACATATATTGTTTTAAAATTTTTTGATTTATAATACGGCATAATGATATCTCTAAACCATATTTGGCCATTCCCTCTACCTTCTTGAGATATATGAAAATAGTTAAATATCAAGACATCTTTATCATTTTTACTTATAGATATAGGCTCTTTAAAAAAGACTTTATAATCGATAATTCCGCTAGTAACAAGAGCAATTCCTAAATAATTTTTATCTTCCATCATTACATGGAAATCCATTTTCATATTCTTATTTTTTCTGACATTCTCAATTAATTGACAGCAGTGATATACTTCATTATAGTCATCCCATTCATTTTCCGCTTTAAGCAATAAATTTTGTATGATCGGAGTAAGATACTTACTATCAAATTGGGTTGCAACCCCAAAATTAATATCATTTATTTTATGAATAACCTCCATAGAATCTCCCCTCTCTATAAAAATATTTTAGCTCAGTAACTTCTACAAAAAAGAGCGTCAATCCTTCTTGGATCAACACCCCGATGCAAAGCAAATTATTAACATCTTACATATTTTCGTTTGAAACCAAGCTTCCCTCTATCAATTTCTTTTTGAATACTTTCATATGCGTTTAGGAAGCTGCTTTTTTTATTGTCACGTTTGACCTCTACTATACCTACGTCCTTTGCGGTCTCGACTGCCTTTTCATGAAGCGGCAAATAGGAAATCCCCACGGTATATAGAAAATTATTCATAGCGGATTTCGTGCGTTCTGGCGAATCATGAATGGTATTTTTTACATTATCAAGCATATTGGAAATCTTACTTTCGGAAAACTCATAGTCTTTGCGATTTCCTAAAAGCCAGCAGTAGCAGCTCCAGCCCGCTGACATTCTCAGCTCATCACCGCTTGCAATCCACTTATCAGCAACGTCTTGTGCAATATCTGACTCAGATAAAGTGACTGCCACTACATAATCGGACAACATATAAAAATACGATGCATCTATCCAACGATCAAAATCTGACTCAGTCATGGCTTTTGGGTCTGCAATAATACCTGCAAAGTACATGGCATCATAGTTACCTGTCGCAAAAAGCTCTTCAGCTAAATGTTGATTTATTTTTATTTTCTTTGAGATTGGTTTCATAGCACCTGTAGCCACGCCAAAAACCGGCTCGTGAGCACCATTGGATATGTATATTTTTTTAGTTCGTTCCTTCCCAAGGGCTTCTAGCTCTTGCATAACTGTTTCAAAATCCATAGTTTTGCACTCCCTTTCTTCATCTTAATACCCATTTCATCGTAACCAACTAGTTTATATTCTTTTTCACGTCTTTCATACTTCTCAATTTTATCATTAATCGTATTCAAGTATACTGCTCATTTACATCAATTATAAAGGGTGCTATTCCTTCTTGAAGGAAAGCACCCGTCAGCCCCACTAATTTAGTTTTTTTCAATAAGAAGCGCTTGAATATCACGGCAATCTACAAAAATAGTTAAAGTGATTGTTTGACCCTCTTCTTCTTCTACACCTTCAAACTCGGCGCAGCAATTATTGTTGTCAAAGTTTTTAAAAGTTATATCTTCCAGCCTTACACCGCCTACAATGATGTCTACATCTGTGTTTTCTTCCAACATACTTAGTTGATCGCATATACATTTATCACATTTATTTCTAATCCCCATAGAAAAATTCACCTCTTTCATCACGAAAAATACTTGCATTTCAACATATGAAAGGAAGCATCTAATGGATTGGACAAAAAGGATCGAAAGCCTTTTTTAACCTAGGGATAAATTTATTGCTTAAAAAGTTTTTACTTTCTTCCACTGACCCCCCCAAGTTTAAGTACAAATCTTCACAATTACTTTTGCCCCGTCAATTGCGATATTACTTTAACTACCTTTGAGGCGGATTTTCTGTACGAAGGGGCGTTTTAAACCTTTTATAACTACCTTCATGGTCAACTGTCTATGCAGATGGGCGTTTAAACCTTTAAATACTCTCCTGCTTCAAAGCATCAATAATATTCTCTCTTTTCACTTTCGCACTGGAATATAGCATGGCGGCGCCAACAATTATAAATACAGCGGCGATGACGAAAATAATATCGATCCAAGGAAGCGTGAATTTAAAGCTGAAGCTGTTCATTAACGATTGATGAATGAGGTACATGACAACCACACTAATTGGCAGGCCATAAAGCAATGACTTGATTCCATAAAAAATGCTTTCATAATTAATCATTTTATTAAAGCCCTTTGGTGTCATTCCGACTGATTTCAGCATCGCAAATTCACGTTTTCGAAGGGAAATGCTCGTTGAAATTGTATTAAATATATTTGCGATTGAAATCGCCGTTATTAAAACAATAAAACCGTAAGTAAAGACGGACATAATCATGATCGTTTGTTCTTCCTGCTGTCTTCCTAAATAAATATTGAAGACATACATATAGCTCTCTTTCAATTCTTCAATTTTCTCTTGTGTTTCCATTGGATCTGAGCTTTTTAGAAACAGAGCAGTCTGTATATCCATCACATTATTTTCGCCTACAATCTTTTCCATCACATCTTCAGAAACGATCAAATTCAGTCCACCAGGCCCAGCAGGCATAACGCCCATTGGATGCTGACCTGTCAGTCCGGCAACAACAACTTGATTTAAATATTCTTCTTTTCCTGTTAACGTATCCATATAGTTCAGCTCAATGACATCGCCAATTTCCTTATAAACGGCCTTCATCTCCACAAACTTTTCCGCTTCATTGTCCTCGTATGGAATGGTATCAATGACAATTGCTGCAAATTGATCTTGATTCAATAACTTTTCATACTCCACACCAGCCGTTTGTGCATAGGAGCGAAGATTTTCTTCATCTAAAGATATTAAATTGATATAGTATGGATACTTTCCATCCTTTAATATACTTTTATCGTTTTTGACACTGTCCTTCAGTATATCCGTAATAGATGTTTCTTCTATCCAAGAATTCACATTTCTTATTTTCCTCGTAAAATTAGATTCTGTCACATTGTCCAGATTTGCAAACGATTGTATTAGCTTTACATCATCAGCAGACTCCTTTGAGTTCAATGACACTTGTAGATCATAATTTATACCATCCTGCGATAGAACGAGAGATTTCTTTAAATGATCAGTAAAAAATGAAACAGCTAAAAATAGTACAATGCTGATAATAAGTGAAAAGACGGTTGCCTTGTATCTTCGTTTATTCCTTTTTAAATTCTTTAGCCCTATTTCTGCTTCAAACCCAAATAGCTTGCGAATGAGCTTTGATGTTTTCACAGCCTTGCCAGTCAGTTTGACGTCTGAAGTTTGCCGAATGGCATCAATAGCAGAAATTTTCGAGGCTCTAATCGCCGGAATATACGTTGAAATAAAGATCGTCAAAATGGATACACCACAGGCAATGAAGATCGTCATTGGTGTAAGGGTCACTTCTAATTTCTGAGTAACTCCTAATGCCCCTTGAATAATGGAATTAATGAACAAAAAGGTTATGCTAAGCCCAGCAAGACCTCCTAATATTCCGATTGGGATGCTAATTACACCTATTACAAAGCCCTCAAAAAATACCGAATTCCTCTTCTGCCTTTTCGTTGCTCCAACACTCGACAGCATGCCTAAATGTCGGGAACGTTCTGAGACTGAAATAGCAAATGCATTATAGATGAGTGAAACAGAGCCAACGATAATAACTGTCATAATGACGGCCGATAAAGAAAAAAGCGTAGCATTTAAGTTGTCATTATTCGTTACCCCGTAATAGCGCAATAAATTATTATTAAAATAAACCTTGTTAATCTTGTTGTTTTCAGCGAATTCTTCACCATGAGCATATAAAGAGCGATTTACCTTTTTTAAAATGACCGCCGCATCTGTCTTATCCTCTGCACCTATTTTACTATCTTCTATATAGGTGATAATTGTATATCCTGGTGACCATGTTGGCTCCCATTCAGGCCTCTTCATAATGCCAACAACTGTATAGTTTTCTGTTTTCTTTTCTTCTAATGTTTCAATTATTTTTCCGTTCTCTGTTTGTAATGGATCGGTTTGAGATAGGACTAGTAAGCCTTCCTGATTAGTTATTTGCCTTTCCCCAGCTTGAAGCTTTATTTGATCTCCCAGCTTGTATTCAACCCGAGCATTATTCACAATTTCTTCTGAAAGAACAACCTCATTTTCTGCTTTTGGCAGCTTTCCCCTGCTTAACTCAATAGGGAAATTTTGCAGCCCTTCAGAATTATATGCTTTTATAAATAAATATGGTTTATTTTCATTTTGGCTCCCTGCCAAATAGGCATAGCCAAGATCCTTTGTTAAGATGACTTTTTTTGAATCTTCATCACTTTTTATCGCCTCTAGCTGTTCCTTATTTACGTCCTTATAAAGAACATGCCATTCTCCCTCATTTGCGATTGTCTGTCTTTTCATTAAATCTAAAAAGGAGATACCTAGCGTTGTCACGGCCATAATTATCGCGACAGAAATGATAACACCTATAATCGTAACTAAAGTTCTTCTCTTGTTTTGCTTTAAATGTCTAATTGTTAACTTATTGACAATATTCATGGTCGAATCACCTCGTCCTTGGCGATCCTTCCATCCTCTATAGAAATGACCCGGTCAGCCTGCAAAGCGATTCGTTCATCATGAGTAATAACAATCAAAGTCTGATTAAAGGTTTTATTAAACATCTTTAACAGATCAATAATTTCCCCGCTGTTCTTACTATCAAGATTGCCAGTCGGTTCATCTGCCAGCATAATGGCTGGATTGCTTATAAGCGCTCTGCCAATAGAAACCCTTTGCTGCTGCCCGCCTGATAGCTGATTCGGCAAATGGTTTAAACGATTTTGCAAGTTTAAAATTTTTACGAGCTCATCAAACTGCTTTTTATCAACCTTATGTTCATCTAGAAGCAACGGCAAAGTTATATTTTCTTCAACCGTTAGAACTGGGATTAGATTATAGAATTGATAGATCAGCCCTATTTGCCTGCGTCTGAAAATGGCAAGCTGTGTTTCATTAAGCTGATAAATATCAGTATTGTCCACTAGCGCTCTTCCACTCGTTGGTCTATCCACGCCTCCAAGCATATGAAGCAGTGTTGATTTTCCTGAACCTGATGGACCGATAATGGCTACAAACTCACCTTTTTCGACTGAGAAAGAAACATCATCAAGTGCTTTAACCGCCGTTTCCCCTTTGCCATAAATTTTAGACAGATTTTCTATTTTCAAAATTCCCATTGTAAACCCTCCATTATGTAACTGATGAGTTCATTTTATCTGTCTAAAATGACTATGGAGTGACTTTCAAGTGACAATTTAGTCACTTTGCGAAATGGCTTTATTAATGAATTTTGTTGGCGATCATACTCATGTTTTCGTCCCGAATAAAACCGGTTCGCAAGCATGGCATAATAATCACGAATATAGCCTCCTAAATTACTTGCTTGTAAAACTTTATCGTAAACTGTGTCCCTTTCTCTTTCTCACTTTTCACATCGATTGCACCGTTTTGAGTCGCGACAATGCTATGGGCCATAGCTAAACCAATCCCAACGCTGTCCTCCCCCGCATTTTTTCCTTTGTAAAAACGTTTAAAAATATAAGGCAGATCCGCTTTCGGAATCCCCTTGCCATTATCAGCAATGACAATCTCAGTAAATAAAGCATTCTCGGAAAAAGAGATGAAAATCGTGCCTCCATTTGGCGTATGCTCGATACAATTTTTCAAAATATTAATGAGTGCCTCTGCTGTCCAATTAAGGTCACCACAAAACGAAACATTTTTCTCGCCCTTTATCGAAAGAGTCTGTTCCTTAATATCCATTGGAATAAGCATAGGCTCTAGTGCTTTTTCTATTAGTTTTTCTACTAAGATCTGATCTTTTTTGAATTGAACAGTTCCGGCATCAATTTTTGATAGTTTCAATAAGGATGAAACGAGCCATTCTATTCTTTCAAGCTGTGTTTGGATATTGCGCGTGAATTCTGTTCTTTTTTCAATAGGAAGCTTCGGTTCACTTAATAAATCGGCCATCATAACCATGGAGGTAAGCGGCGTTTTTAGCTGATGGGAAATATCTGATATCGCATTCATTAAACGGATTTTATCCTGCTCTAATAAAGTTCCCTGGGAGGATAACATAAGCGTCACTTTATAAATATTGTTTTTTAGAATACTCAGCTCGCCTTCACGATTATCGCGAACATCTAGTGAATAATCGCCTCCGCTAATTTGCCGTAAATAACCGGATAGCTTTTCGATTTCTCGGTATCTCCAGCCTGTGAACCATAAGCTGACTCCCACTAGCAAAACAGAGGTTACGAAAACAAGAATTACGGCTGCAAAGGAGATAAAAGAGGCTGCGACAATGGCGGCAATGCTAATAGAGCACAATGTAAGTATAAGTACTTTCACTTCATTATTCCGAAGCAAGCTAATCACCAACCTTATATCCCAAGCCGCGTACTGTCTTAATAATCGTTGGATGTTGCGGCTGATCCTCAAGCTTCTCCCGCAATCTTTTAATATAAACCGTTAAAGTATTATCATTCACAAAGTCCCCTGCCACATCCCAAATCTGTTCTAATAACTGATTTCTTGTTAACACTTGTCCGATATGATTGAAAAAGATGAGCAGCAGACGATATTCTAATGCTGTCAAAACAACCTCATTCCCATTTTTATAAACCTTTCCTTCAAGTGTATTAATTTTGATGTTTCCCAGCTCAAGACTAGCTGTCGTGGATTGTTTATTGTACCTTCTTAGCACAGATTTCATCCTGGAAAGAAGCTCGCGAATACGAAAAGGCTTCGTTATGTAATCATCCGCTCCCATATCTAATCCCATTACGACATTCACTTCATCATCAATCGCTGTGAGAAAAATGACAGGAACATCGCTCCGCTCCTTCACTAGCTTGCACAATTCATACCCGCTACCATCTGGGAGAGATAAATCAAACAAGCATAAATGGATCTGATTTAATTCTTTTGTGATCACTTCTTTGGCAACTGCGGCATTGTGACAAATAATGGGGGAATAATTTTCTTGCTGAAGTGAATATTCAAGTCCCGATGCAATCGTCTTATCATCTTCTACGAGTAAAATTTTCATTCAGATGATCATCCTTACTCTAAAAAATTTGGAATCTATGTGATGCCTTACTATCATCATAAAGGCTAATAACCATTTAGTAAAATAAGGGAAACAAGGGGATTTCGAGTAGTATATTTACTTTTAAAGGCAAAAAGGAGGAACTTACGGCAATAAGAGGACTGCTCTTTTACCACTAAAGGCAAAAGCGGGGGCTGACGGGCAATGGAAAGGCAGCTCTTTTACCACAAATAGCAAAATTGGATGATTACGGGCAATGAAAGGACTCCTCTTTTACCACAAAAGAAAAAATACGGGGGCTGACGGGCAATAGAAGCGCTGCTCTTTTACCACAATTAGCAAAAGAGAGATTTGGCGGGTAATGAAAAAGTAGTTCTTCATTAAGTGTAAAGAGAATCCTTGTAGAAATAAAAAATAGAGCATTGTCATTAAACAACGCTCCATTTCGGTTACTCATTTTACTCACCAAAGTCCACATTGTGATACACTTGCTGCACATCATCTAAATCTTCAAGGGCATCAATCATTTTTTCAAATTTTGCTTGTGCATCTTCTGGCAATGGAATTTCGTTTTGGGCAAGCATCGTAATTTCTGCAACTGTAAATTCATTTACACCTGCATTTTTAAATGCTTCCTGCACGGCATGAAATTGATCTGGTTCCGCATAGACGATAACAGCCTCGTCTTCTTCTAAAATATCTCGTGCATCTACATCTGCTTCCATAAGGATTTCAAGCACTTCATCGGCTGATTTTCCTTCAAGGCCAATAACAGCAGTAGCATCAAACATATAAGCTACTGATCCGCTTACTCCCATATTTCCACCGTTTTTCCCGAATGCCGCACGCACATCTGATGCTGTACGATTCACGTTATTTGTCAGCGCATCAACGATGACCATTGAGCCGTTAGGACCGAAGCCCTCGTAGCGAAGCTCGTCATAGTTCTCGTCTGAACCGCCCTTAGCTTTGTCGATCGCACGGTCAATAATATGTTTTGGAACATTGTATGTTTTAGCTCTTTCCAATACAAACTTTAATGCCTGATTGGCTTCCGGGTCTGGCTCGCCTTGTCTGGCAGCAACGTAAATTTCGACTCCGAATTTAGCATATATACGGCTAGTATTTGCATCTTTTGATGCCTTTTTATCTTTAATATTATTCCATTTACGGCCCATATTGACCACTCTCTTTCTACTTTAAATCTACATAAAAAATATTAATACGAAATAGGTTATTTTTTCAATACTTTTTCTTTCCAATTTGGCAAATGCTACTTGTTTTCAGCATATATTATACCTCATATAATTTGTTTTTTTCGAGTATTTATGAGTAACTTACATATTAAAGGAATTCTAAATGAAATAGGGAATTATTTTTATATCAATGAATGAGGGGGATAAATATGGGGGAAAAATCCATTAATTATACAACTGAAGTTCCTACTCCTGACCGACTTTATCAGCTCTACCAGCTTGAAGGCTGGAATGACTTCTTGAAATTGCCGAAGGAGCTTTTACATAGGGCTATGGTTCAAAGCTGGTCAGTTATTAGTGCTTATGATAGAGAACAGCTAATCGGTACCGGAAGAATCATTTCGGACGGACTTATAAACGGATATATTTGTGGGGTCATCGTCCACCCTGACTATCGAAGCCAAGGAATAGGGGGAGAAATTGTCAAAAGGCTTGTAGAAAAGGGTAGAGCCTCAAATTTGCATATACAATTATTAAGCGAAGAAAAGAAAGCTCCCTATTACGAAAAGCTAGGATTTGAAGTTTTTACAGTTGGAATGAAATATAGCAGAGAATAATTAGATTTTGATTTAGAAACAGTTTTTAAGGACATGCTTTCGTGGGTTTTCCCTTTTTTGGAAAAAACATCTCGACTTAAGTGCGGAAACCTGGGCAAAAGTACTCCTGAAAACAGAGGTTAAATAGTCTGAATTTTCCTATTTACAATCCCTAAAGTCTGCGTTATGA
>NZ_JBALOZ010000014.1:2714-3985 GCF_036965125.1 Bacillus sp. JJ1503 | reverse complement strand
ATCCCCACTTCAAGAAGTTAAGTAAAAAAATTCTAAGTGGGGGACCAACAGCCCGTAAAGGCCCGATTAGTTCAACTAACAATCAGTGGGGATGAAGGCCGACTAAGGTCGCCACGTCCTGTGACAACTTCGGCATTAGCACGTCCTGTGCGTCGGAAAACCCCCACTGATTGAAGTTTCACTTTATAGGTGATCAGTTGTTTTAGAGTACTGGTTTTTTCCTGCCTTACGGTTTTTCTCACGCATCATATTTTTTTCATGCCTGAGGGCATTATTATCCTTCGCTTTTTTATCATTATCAGAAGTACGGGGCATAATATGAATACTCCTTTCCATATATTCACAAATTCAATATGATTAGACAACCTTCAATAGAAGGCTAGCCTAATCATATTGTCTGTAAAAATGAAAAGGAGTATTCGCAGGGATTGATAAGTGTTATTTTACATTATTTAAAAAGAAGATAGCGATTGTCCCGGACCCAGTATGGGAGCCAATGGAAGCCCCAATAGAGGAAATGAAAACTTCTTTAACGTTAAATTCCTGTACGATTAGTTCTTTTATTTCAAAAGCAGTTTCTTCATCGTCCGCATGACTAATACCTATGACCTGACGATCAAAGTTTTCGCCTCTTTCTTTCATTAATTCAATAATGCGGCGAAGGAGTTTCTTTTTTCCTCTATGTTTTTCAATCGGAACTAGCTTGCCATCTTCAACATTCAGTAACGGCTTGATATTAAGCAGCCCACCCAAAAATGCAGAAGCCTTTGAAACACGTCCGCCTTTTGCTAAATAATCGAGGTCGTGGACCGTAAATAAATGCTCCATATGCTTACAGCGGTATGTAATGTCTTCTAAAATAGTCTCCTTGGATGCGTTTTCTTTAGCTAATTTAACAGCTTCTTTAACAATTAAGCCAAATCCAAGTGAAGCACATTTCGTATCAACAATAGTTAGGTTGAAATCAGGATAGGTTTCCTTTACTTGGTCAAGCATCATAACGGCGGTTTGGTATGTACCTGATAATTCTGATGAAAATGCAATATAAATTCCATCCTCATTATTTTTTGCCATGTTTGTAAAAGCTTCTTCAAAGGCTAGAGGAGAAGCTTGGGACGTTTTCGGCACTTTACCTTCACGGATTGCTTCATAAACTGTTTTTGGGTTTATCGTAACTAAATCTTCATATTCAGTATCATCTAAGTGAACTTTTAATGGAAATAGTGTTACATTATTTTCTTTTAAAAAACTTAAAGGTAAATCACTTGCAC
>NZ_JBALOZ010000014.1:0-2705 GCF_036965125.1 Bacillus sp. JJ1503 | reverse complement strand
TTGGGTAATACTAATAATTTAGGTAGGTGATCACATATGATTTGGTTAAGAACAAAGAAATTAATCATCGTATTAATTGGTGCGTTTCTCGCGGCGATTGCTATGAACTTCTTCCTAATTCCAGCGAATATTTATTCCAGCGGATTTGCAGGTGCTGCACAGCTTTTATCCAGCATATTTGAAGGGAGAATCTCTACTGGAATTTTCCTATTTGTTTTAAATGTTCCAGTTGCTCTTCTAGGCTGGATGAAGGTAGGAAGGTCCTTTACGCTATTTAGTTTTATCAGTGTTCTGGCTATGTCGATCTTTTTAGAAGTGATTCCTGTAAAGGAGTTTTCGAACGATATCTTATTAAATGCAGTTTTTGGTGGAGTGATTGGAGCTGTTGGAGTAGGAATAACTTTAAAATGGGGAGCGTCAACAGGTGGAATGGATATTATTGCAATGGTCCTTTCACGTTTAAATGATAAACCGATTGGCACGTATTTCTTTCTATTAAATTCGATTATCATTATAACAGCAGGTGCCCTTTACGGCTGGGAAAAGGCATTGTATACAATTATGACGCTTTACGTGTCAACAAGGGTTATTGACGCCATTCACACGAGACATGAGAAACTAACGGTTATGATCATTACGAAAAAATCAGATGAAATGAAAAAAGTCATTCATGAAAAACTGCTTAGAGGAATTACCATTGTACCTGCCAAAGGTTCATTTACTAATGAGGAAAAGGAAATGCTCATGATTGTTATCACTCGTTATGAATTATTTTATTTAGAAAGAATAATAAAAGAGATAGATTCAAATGCTTTTACTAATATTGTGCAAACAGTTGGTGTATTAGGTCTCTTCCGCAAGGATTAATTTACCTTTGGAGGGTTAAAATGCTTCAGATTATTATTGCCTATTTATTCATGATTGGCTCCTTTTCGACATATGCTGGAGAAATGATGACCCATTCTTTCGTCAGTTATAACGACATGGAGGGAGTAGCCACGGAAAACAATGCGTTTCGAAAAATAGAGGTAAGTGGCGAGAAAGGGAGTTACACAGTAATTGGGGAAGCACGGTCAAACAGCGGAGAGTTTTTCTATGTCGTTGAGGATGGACATAATGAATTTATTTCTGAGAAGAGGCTGGCAACGAAGGAAAAATTTCCTTCATGGTCAACAATAAAAATAGATATAAATTTTCCGGAAGAGAATTTCCCTGAGAGCGGTACCATTATTCTTTATTTGTATGAGCGAAATGAAGAAGGCAAAATGATAAATGCACTTCCAGTAATCCTGGATAAAGTTCAACAAGCTGACAAGTAGAATGTCAGCTTGTTGTTTCTGTTATGATTGAGGATTTGAAGGAATTTCATCTAACGCTTGCTGCATGCCTGCTAACTGTTCCTGCTCTGCTCTTGTCGAGTTTGCGTATGCAGAGCTTAAGGCATTTTTGGCTACTGCAACAGCGCTAGCCTGCTCAGAGGGGAATGCCGCTTTTGCCATGTTTACAGATTGTTTCGCTTCTTGAAATAATCTATTCCCCATTTTATGCCCCTCCAATAGAAGAATCTTTCACATTAGCCATTTTCTCTGCCTCAGCCTCTGCATATGTTGTATGATAAGGGATACGTTCTGCATGTTTAGTAACGGAATCTACACCCTGCTGAACAAAGCGTTTCGATTTATTACGTCTACCCAATCGAATCCCCTCCAGAAAAGAAGTTATTGAAACAGCTTATCTGCTGCCTCGTTGATTAGTATGCTCTAATCGAANNNTTCAAATTTAATAATTCATTTAAATAAACGGCAACACCGTCTTCTTCATTTGTTAAGGTAACATCTTTTGCCACTGATTTAACCTCATTTATTCCGTTCCCCATAGCGATTCCATATCCTGCAAATTCAAGCATTTCCAGATCATTGTCCTCATCGCCAAAAGCGATAATTCTATCAGCAGGAATCTGGAAGTAATCAGCTGCTCTTTTCAGCCCAACAGCTTTATTTAATCCCGCCTTTACTATTTCAATAACATGAAACGGGGCCGCCCAGCTTCGGTGGTCAATGACTTCAGCATGGAGGCTCGATAGATGATCACGAATCGTTTGCACATGCTCCTGATCGGTATGAATTAACATACTTGTAGGAGAGGCGTTTAGAAAATTGCGCAAATCACCAGTCGTCACATTCGGCTCACCGAAGCCAAATATTTCTATAAGCTTTTTATCTTGATAATGGAAGTAAACATCATCAATGACCTCTGCAATAATGTTATGAAAATGAAAGGAACTGCATCCCTCAACAATTTCTTTAGCAATATTTACTTCTAGCGGTGTATGATAAACTCCCCACTTTTTATCCTTTGGATGATGCACAAAAGCTCCGTTGAAATTAACAATTGGAGTATCAAGATTCATTTCTTTATAATAAATTTCACTTGAACGAAAAGGTCTTCCGGTTGCAATCATGACAANNTTTTTTGTTTTTAATGATATTGTCTTATCATCCTTTAGCAACGTACCATCTAAGTCTAGCGCGATCAAATGCTTTTCTGCCATAATAACAACACCTTCTTTATACAATTTTTTCTATTTCAAGTGTAAAGCTTTAGAAAAAAGAAAGTCCTCATGGTACACTAAATGAGAAATGTTCCTACTCTCGTACCCAACATAAATATGTTTAAAACCAAAAAAATAACTATAAACACTATGT